>JASJDR010000008.1 GCA_030065615.1 Xenococcus sp. MO_188.B8
GTTTGAATTGCTTGGAAAACTAATGATGCTTCCAACTTCGGGTTAATCAATGAGAATTCTTTGAGCTGCACTTTTTTCTTTTCTGAAAATCATCCTCACTTTACTTGATTTTGGGCTTAAACAAGAAGTATTGGAGCTCCGTCTGCGATCGCGTTTTTTCAACTTTATACTGTGAGCGGATGAGATTTAGACTTTTTCAAAAGTAGCAAAAGCTTTGTCTAGTTTGAATCTTAGCCTTTTATCCAAAGTCCAGTTTTAACCCGCTCGCAGTATAACTCCTAGCCCTACTTTTTCTAAATCTCGATGATCTCTAAATTTAAAATCTAGGTAACTACTTATTACTTATTACTTATTACTCATTACTCATTACTCAATTAAGTGGCATCTGTGTAAAATGTTTTCTTAGCAAATCGTGCATAAACCGATAGCGACCACCTACTCGTTGAATAAATCTATGCTTGGCTGCATGATCGAGGAATTTAGCATAGTTCCAGGGAATATTGCCATTGACTGAAAGAATGAAACGTAAAGTAAAATGCTGAATAACAGTTTTATGACCGCCAATCAGACCGCCAATTAGACCGCCAATCAGCATCAAACTCAGCCCGCCAATCAGCCCATCCCATAGCAAGAAATTCGACCCTCCACTCAGCTCTTCAATCAGCCCGCCAATCAGCCCTCCAAGCCCGCCAATCAGACCGCCAATCAGCACCAAACTTAATCCATTTCTTAAGGAATTTACAATTCCTTGATTGGGAAAGTCTTTACTTTCTATTTCTGAACTACTCAACCCTTCAATCAGCATGAAACACATTCCTGCAATCAGCCCTACACTCAGACCTACACCCAGCCCGAAAATCACTCCTCCAAACAGACCGCTGATCAGCCCGAAAATCAAATTACCCTTAGCTTTTTTGAAAGAAAAATTCAATTTCTCTACTGATTTAATTTTACTCAGACCAACAGTAAATCCGAAAATTAGCCCGAAAATTAACCATCCAGTTAACTTTCCAGTCAGCCCTACAATCAGCACTACAGTTAAGATGAAAATCTCTCCGAAAATCCCTCCGAAAATCCCTCCGACAATTCCTCCAATCAAATTCAACCTAGCTTTTTTGAAAGGAAAGTTAAATTTTTCTATTGATTTATTGTTACTCAGCCCGCCAATCAGTACGCCAATCAGCACGCCAATCAGCCCTCCAACTAGCACGCCAATCAGCACTTCACTCAGCTCGAAAATAGAAAATAAAATCAAAGCGAAAATCGCATAGAAATCCCCTTTAAAAAGCCCTCCACTTAACTTGAAAATCAGCCCGAAAATCAGCCCGAAAATCAGTCCAATAATTATTCTGTAAATAGTTTTTTGTTTATTTGACTCCAACCAGGGAGGTTGCATTTTTTCAATTAAAAACTCAGTTTTTCCCTCAGCTTCTAGTTTTTTCGCTAACCAAATTAGATAATGCAAAGTTTGTTTTTGACTAGGACTTTTCTGTGGTGGATAGGTACCTTGATTATCAGGATTATTAAGTTGCTGTTCGATGTAAGCTTCAAATAGTTCCGAGGAGTTCTTGATTGCTCTTCCCTGGTAAGCAACCACTAACATCGTTAGAAATAATGGTTTACGGCATAATTCCAACAATTCAGATTCATTTCTAATATTTTCATCCCAAATGTAGGAACGGTTTAAACTTTTTAGATATTGCTGAATCTGTTTGTCTGATAAAGATTCTAGATAGATAGACCCATTCAACTTCTCAAGTTTACTTTGTGCTTGTTCATATTCTTTTCTCCGACAACAAACCACCAATCCAGGTTGAAGGCTACTGTCTAAAAATTCATTGATAGCAATAATACATTTATTCTGTTTTTCTAATCCTAATTCGTCTAAACCATCAAGTAAGGGAATAAGTTGCTGATTGTCAATCCATTGCTGTACTACTTGCTTCGGGACTCCTTTATAGATGTCACATAATTTTTCTATTAACCAATCACGAATTGCTTGGTCATTCTTCCAGCTACTTAGCTCAAAAATAACTGGTATCGGAGCATTTTCATTTTCAATAGCTCTTTCAATCAAATCTTGAGTCAAGCTAAGGAGCTCAGTTGTTTTTCCGGCTCCTGGTTCTCCTAAAATTAATAATTTGCCATTGATATCATCGCGATAAAAGAATTCAAGAATTTTTTGACTTTGTTTTAGTTGAGCTTGTTCTTGATTTTTGCTCGTAAAAATCTGAAATATTCTGTTGAAGGGATTATTATTTTCTGGTTCTAGATTTTGAGGGACTAACTCTAATTTTTTTTCGCCAACTCGATGACGTTGTTCTTGCATCTTTAGATCTATTTTGATCAGATTATGTAAAGAATTTGTTCTCCTAATTGCAATATCACTTTGCAATCTAGCCAATAGTTGCTTTCTTAGCTTGTTCTGTTTATCTTCAGAAACTTCAACTGGTTTTGAGATTAAATTGCTCTTAACAAAATCAATGATCTTCTGAAGATGTCCTGTCAAAGCAGCAACACCAATAACTACTACTACAAAAGCAGGAAAGAAATTAAAAACTGATTCAACAATAGGATAATTGCTACAAATGTTTTCTAGAAATGACCAACAAGAGGATTCGCTAACTGTTGGTGCAGATGAAGAGTCAGCCAAGATAAAAGCGAAGAAAAAATAATAAATATTGATAACAAAATTACTCATTCTGGCTGAATCCTGGTTCTTGATTGATTGTTAAGCTAAGTTTTCACAATTCCTGGAAAAGGCGTGTTATGCTGGCGCTTAACAGAACCCTACAGATGATTCTTGTCATGTCTGTTTCAGAAATAACCTTATCTTATCCTGTATATAAACTTACCAATAATTGAATCAAAAATTAGTAAACTTTTAATAAGCAAAGTTATTCAACAACTTAATAATATTTCTTGATTATTTTTAACGCCTGTTATTTTAGTGAATTATTATAGCATTATGACTAAATTGTTTTATCCAAGGGAAAGATTTTTAGATAAGCGATAGTACTCGACCAAGTTACAGTTTGATGGCCCAAATATTTAGTAAATATAGCTTGTACTTGATCAACTTCAGTATTGGTGAGAGTTTTCTCCAAATGACTTCGGTAAGTCGATCGCTTATTAGATTTTTGAGTCTTAGCAAACCAACGCTCTAACAATTGAGGTGTAATCAAGAGCTCTGTCTGCGATCGCGTTTTCTCAACTTTAACTTTTAGCCCTACTTTTTCTAAATCCCTCTGCAAATCTAAACTATCCCAATTAATCATCGGGTCAGACTTATCGTCGTAAATAGCTTCTTCTGCTGCTTCTACTTTGTCTAACAATTCTGAAGACAACCAAGCAGGTTGCAGTAAATCGTAAAGTCTTTGAGTATGACGAGGTATGGTTTCTGCTAATATCAATACTCCTTCAGCACTTAACCAGGGAATTAAATCTTTAACTATTCCTACTTTATCTGGTTCTGAGATCAAAACATTACGTCCGATAATACAGTCAAAGCGAATTTCTTGAGCTTGCTTTGCTAATAAATCTGGTAATTCATTTAAATTTGCTTTTAAGACTGTTGGTCGAAGTAATTCGGGTAAGATAACAGCTTGCTCATTTAGGGCTTTCACTTCAGTTTGATTACTAACGCAAGCATAAACACCTCCTTCTGGAACTTGCCTTAAAGCTTCCCAAGTGAACAGACCAGTTTTTGCATTGAGGTCAAGAATTAGATGATGTCTCTGAAGTTGGGCTAAAGCAAAAAGATGATCTCTAATCTCTCCTAACTGTTTTCCTACCTGATTTACTGTCCGTTGTAACCAGCGATCAATTTGTCGATCCGTTTCCCCATAGGTCAGCATTTCAATAGAACTAGCACCCATACCTTCTATTTGTGCTGCTAGTTGGGCTTCTCGACGACGAGCTACCTGATTTTTGATCTCGGCTTCTTTGCCCATATCTGATGGTTGATAAAACACTCGTCCCTGTAAACTGCTCGGTAAATATTGCTGTTCTACCCAATGATCACGATAGGCATGGGGATAGAGATAATTTGCTCCATGACCCAATCCCTTTTTATCTCGGTTAGCATCTTTGAGATGATTGGGAATATCACTTTGCTGTTCCTGTTCTACTGCTGCCAAGGCATCAAAAAAGCCCATGATGCTGTTAGATTTGGGGGCAGTTGCTAGATATAAAGTTGCTTGAGCTAAAGGATAACGACCTTCCGGCATCCCCACACGATCAAATGCTTGGGCACAGGAATTAACTATGGTCACTGCATTGGGATCAGCTAATCCGATATCTTCACTAGCAAGAATGAGTAAACGACGCAGAATGAAACGAGGATCTTCACCAGCGTAAACCATTTTGGCAAGCCAATATAAAGCAGCATCGGGATCTGAACCACGAACACTTTTTATGAAGGCACTGATAGTATCAAAATGGGCATCCCCTTCTTTGTCGTAGAGAACGGCTCGCTGTTGGATCGATTCTTCCGCTACTGCTAGATCGATGAAAATTTCTCCGTCATCATTTTCTGGAGTTGTTTCAACTGCTAGTTCCAGAGCATTAAGTAGCGATCGCGCATCCCCATTTGCCACATTGGTTAAATGCTCTAAAGCTTCTGATTCTATATCAACTTTGAGTTTGCCATATCCGCGATCGCAATCTGACAAAGCTTGTTCGACAACTTGTGCTAAATCTTCAGTAGTTAAAGGTTTGAGTTGAAACAGACGAGAGCGACTAACTAAAGCTTTATTAACTTCAAAATAGGGATTTTCTGTAGTTGCCCCGATTAAAATAATGGTGCCGTTTTCGACCCAAGGGAGTAGGGCATCTTGTTGAGATTTGTTGAAACGGTGGACTTCATCGACAAAGAGAATAGTTTTTTGTTGGTGATATTTGCCTTGATTGGTGGCAGTTGCTATAGCTTCTCTGAGATCTTTAACTCCAGCGAGCACAGCATTAATAGCTATAAAATGAGCGCGGGTAGTTTGAGCAATGATGCGAGCTAAAGTCGTTTTACCGGTTCCTGGGGGACCAAAGAAAATTAGAGATGATAGTTGGTCGGCAATAATTGCCCGACGGAGTAAGCGCCCTGTCCCAATAATATGGTCTTGCCCTACAAATTCATCTAAAGTTCGAGGACGCATCCGATCTGCTAAGGGTGCTTCTGCTTTAACTTTTTGTTGATAGCTATGCTCGAATAAATCCATAAATTAAATGCAGGAGTCAACAAATAGATACCAGTTTACACGATTATTCAGAATCAAATAATTTACTAGGTGGTTAAAAATATTAAGGATGACAGGCTAAAGCATATCAGATTAATCAATTTTGAAAATCGTATGACCTAATTTACTGAATTTAAAATTTTTTCGATTAACTTCATAAACTTCCCTTGCTAAAGCTAATTTTTTTCGGCAAGATACTGTTTAGATACTAATAGACCAATGACTACTTTCAGGCTACTTTCAAAAATATAAGAGTCAAGATACTTTTAATTTCAGTCTTTCAGTCGAGAAGATTTCATGCTTTTAGTATCTTAGTTTTTGGCTGGATTCTTGCTTCTACTATCGGTAATCACCTTTACCTTTAAATAGCTAACTGCCAAGCTTAGCTAACTATGCTTCAGGTAAAAACATTGAAATTTTAACTCAACAAAGAACAACTAACAGAAGAGATCATCAGTCTGGTTTTTTCTGTATTCATAAAAGTTGCTTTAATACCGCTATTAGTAGCTATTACATTTATAGTTATCTATTTTACTACATAATAAACTATGTAATGAAATTAACAATTTTAGTTTTTGCCTAGCTAGATAAAATACAAAGAAATATAAAGCTTATGGCATTTTTTATCCATAGTTTGTTACTTTATAAGTGCTTTAGTCATTCAAACAAAACTTTAACTTTATAAACTTCTCTTGCCAAAGTTAAAGCTATAATTCAAATAAGTTTTCAAAATTTCAAAATCTAAATTTTAATAATTAATAGAAAATATGTTTGTTCAAGAAATAAAAGCTTCAATCAAGCAAATTGAAAAGGCTAAAAAATTATCCGAACTAGCAAAAATTGCTGGTTTAGAATGGAAGCGAGATTTTGTAGATATCGATCTAAGCGATGAAGATTTGAGCTATGACACCTTCACTCATGTCGACCTCAGTGATGCCGATCTCCGTGATCCTGACTTTAGTGATGCCGACCTGAGAGGTATTAACCTCAGATATGCCGACCTGAGAGGTATTAACCTCAGATATGCCGACCTCCGTGATACCGACCTCCGTGATGCTGACCTGAGAGGTGTCGATCTCGGTGATGCCTACCTCAATGGTGCTAACCTCAGTGGTGTAAATCTCAGTGGTGCCAACCTCAGATATGCTGACCTCAGTGGTGTAAATCTCAGTGGTGCCAACCTCAGATATGCCAACCTCAAATATGCTGACCTCAGTGGTGCCAATCTCAGTGATACTCTCCTGAGTGATGCCGACCTCGGATATGCATACCTCAAAGATACCAACCTCAGTGGTGCCTACCTAGAAAAAGCTATACTCGGGCAAAGCGTCGCTAGAAATCACTTTCTGAAGAGTATAAGAGAAGCGTTTGGTAACTTTGTTCAGATCACCATCAAAGATCGCTTTGGTACAAGCAACGAGGAGAAGCTTACAAGCCTCTTGTCCTCAATGAAAACGAATCAGATCGGCAACTAATTTGAGAAACTAATATCGTTCACGAAATTGATAGAACCGCCAAGTCATGGAAAATCAAAGTTAGGTAGCCTAAGGTTTAGCATTTTTGGACAGTTTCCTGTGATTGCAACCTCCAATTCCCTAGTCCGAACTTCTGTTGAGATATCAATAGTCAACTTTAATTAACCAATATTTTAAATACTAAATTAATGAAACAAGTGGATTAAAATCTTTGCCAGTAAAGGCTTTTGAGCGTGGGAAATCTAAAATAAAAATAGCCAAAAGCCTTGTACACCAAGAAACTTAGTCAATTTTTTGGTGATTTCCGATTAAATCTATACTCTAAATAAATAATAAAGAAAGTAACAAAATCGATACAAAAAGTGGCATGATATTTATATGTTTTAAATTAAAAAACTACAGTTATAAATTTAATTATTTGGATAGTATAGTCAAGGTAAACTAAACGACTAAATACTACTTTTTTTTTAGATATAAAATTTACTGAAAAATCACTATAAGTAGCATTAGCCTTTATTTTTATAAATTTTACTATGTATTGTACTATGTGAAGCTTTATTGCTGTAATTTTTAATTATTACAAACTGGACAAAAGTAGCAAATTATACAAAAAAAATTTACCAACAAAATACAAATAAATTAAACTAGATATGCTATTATAAAAAACTCAAAATCAGCTCTAGTGAAAATCCTAATATATTTGTCCAAAATGGAGAAATTGAATCACTGAGTCTTTACCGACGGGAAATTAGGTAGCTCAGCAAAAATGATCGCGCAATTCAAATCATAACAGTCGAATAATTACTCAACATTAGATTAGAGAACAAGAACAAAATGGCTAAAAATTTAAAAAACAACGATCTTGAGCAGCAGCAAATAAAAGCACTATCAGATGAGAAGCTATTAGAAGAACTCGGAGTCATGGTTGTGCGAGATGCCAAATCCTTGACTCAGATCCTGCACCTCCTCCGTAATCCCGAAAATAAAATTGAGAATTAGCAACCTTTGGTGACAATATCTTTCACTTGTTTGACCGAAAGACCTCAGAGCGCAAGGCTCTGACTTCAGTCATGGGGTAAGGGTCGGGAATAGAATTTCCGAACTATTGTCTCGCTACGCTTTTGAGCCTGAATATATTCTTTGATTTTAGCCAATGGTGCGCCCCTTACTGTTGAAACAAAATAGCTATTTGTCCAAAGACTAGGAAATCTTTGTTTTAGATGCGGAAATTCTAATCTTAGATAGCGAGATGTCGCTCCTTTAAGTCTTTTCACTGCTCTGTGAACTCCAAATCGCGGGTCGAGAGACAATAACAGATGTACATGAGACTTGTTGCGAATTAAGTCCCAAAAACGGGTAGAACCTTTGTCAATCAAGGCTTTCAGTGTTTTGACTAAAATCGCTGAACCTCTTATCTGGTAAGCTGTTCAGCCGTTGTAAATTTTATTACACAACAAGTCTAATACTCAAAGACTCAGTTGCATATATGATTTCAGTTTTTGTCCCTTAGTTTTTTCCCAAAGGAGGAACAGTGAAACTTTTATTAGTCGAGGACGATATTTTGGCATAAAAGTGATGTCATCAAGCGGATCTCTTCGAGATCGCTCATATCAAAGCGATCGCTATTTTAAATAATTTAACAGTGCATATTATGCGATTTTGAATGTCTTCTAACTCTTGCACTCTCAGGTCTAAATTAACGATCAAAAGCTAGACTAATTAAATCCTCAATATTTTCTAAGTTAGAATCTCCTGCTAAATAGTCAATGCCTCGATGGAGATGAAGGGCTAATTGTTCTTTGAGAATCGTATTTTCCGTCCCTAAACTATCTTGATGACATCTTTGCTTGAGAGCAATTAACAGAATATTGGCAATTTCTCCACCAAAAATATCCCAGGTCATTTCTACTCCATCAGCAGTTTTTATTGGTACAGGAGAAGGAATCGTTGGTTCAGCAAGAGAGCGACATAATGCCCAACGACACAAGATATTCCAGTTGTCAATCTTGGTAATTCGTTTCAGTTTAATTAATTTTTCTTTAGCTGTTTTAGAAATACGAACTTGTTTAATTGGAGCTTCCATTGATAATTACTTGTTAATGGTTCATTCGCTGATATATAGTTCTTTTTCGGCTAACCATTGGGGATTATACAGCCTTGATTGATATCTTCCGCCACCATCACAGAGAACTGTCACAATAGTGTGACCAGGGCCCATCTGTTTTGCTAAGACCAAAGCTGCACCAACATTAATACCGACCGACCCCCCCATAAATAAGCCATCTTTACGAAGTAACTGATAAACTACTCTAATACATTCTTGGTCATCAATTTGAATGGCATCATCAAAAGGAACATCTTGCATATTAGCAGTGATGCGACTGTTGCCAATCCCTTCAGTGATGGATCTTCCTTCGGGCTTGATTTCTCCTGTTTTGACATAACTATATAAACCACTGCCCATAGGATCAGCTACGACACATTTAATATCAGGATTTTTTTCCTTGAGATACAAGGCAACTCCTGCATAAGTACCTCCTGTGCCAGTTGCCGCTGTCCAAGCGTCTATTTTGCCATCGGTTTGTTGCCAGATTTCGGCTCCTGTAGTTTCGTAATGCGCCTGACGATTGGCTAGATTATCAAATTGATTTGCCCAAATAGCATTATCCATTTCTTGTGCTAAACGTCCCGAGACTTTGACATAGTTTTCAGGATTTTTGTATGGTACTGCGGGTACAGTGCGAACTTCTGCACCTAATGTTCTTAGGGTATCTATTTTTTCTTGAGACTGGGTTTCTGGGATGACGATGAGACATTTATAACCTTTGGCGTTGCAGATATGAGCTAAACCAATACCCGTATTCCCAGCTGTTCCTTCTACTACTGTACCACCTGGTTTAAGAAGTCCTTTTTTTTCCGCATCTTCAATAATATAAAGGGCTGCGCGATCTTTGACAGAACCTCCTGGGTTAAGAAATTCAGCTTTGCCGAGAATTTCACATCCTGTTTCCTCACTAAAACTTTTGAGGCGAATTAGGGGAGTATTGCCAACTGTGCCTACGAAACCGTTTTTAATATCCATTCTCTATAGAAATATTTCTTGATCTTTCTTAGATTACCGAAAAACGAAGCATGAAAGCCAGAGACTTCAGATAGGGGAATGAAAATCTTCAATAGAGAAAACCCTATTGCCCTAATAATAAGTAGTTTTTAAATTCAACATCAAATATTAAGCAAAATAAATGTAACATTATGTGCTATAAATTACAATAATAATGAATAACAAGATTATTTTATTCTGAATAGAATAGCTCAAGAAATCAAAATAAGTTACAATAGATACTTGTGTTTTTTGCTACCAATTAATGTTGGAAATTGATTCATAATTAATGTTAGGGATACCTGACTTATTAGAAGAATATTATATGTATATTATTTTACAGTTTGTTGTAGAGATAAACTATTAGCTAGAATCAAGCAATGGATGATAAATCATTTTCTACTTTTGGGAATAGTAAGAAATAGGTATCTATGTAAAGTTTAAATGAAGTGATTACAATTACTAATTTTGTTGTTGTCATAAATTTTAGCTGAGAAACATATCATGTCTTATAACTTTGAAATTATTGGTGTTACATCTGTTTTAACGTTTTTTAACTATCAGCAACAGGTAGAAAATGATCCTCAACGGAGTAAAGCATATATCGGAAGCTATTTCTGTACTTTGGATGCGTTTATTGAGTCAACGGAAATGATTCCTCAGAAACCACAGTGGAATTGGGATGAAGTCATAGAAACTATGATTAATTTTTGGGTCAGTCATGAAGATGTGGTTAGACTATGGAAACAAGAGTTGGATAAGTCCCAAGATGATAATTTAATCATTGCTAGAGTAGCTAATGTAGAGGCTTTACGCCAAGAATTTGAACATCTATTTAATTAAATCTCGTTACAAAAAAATTAGATATTTTCTTGAATCCAATGCGTAATAAACCAATTTTGTTTCTGGTTTGCTGCCAGGACAATACGCTAGATTTACAGTAATATTAGCGATCGCATTGCTCATTGCTGTCTTTCTTGCAAATGTTTATTCAGTTACGTTTGAATTGTTAAATTTCTTGATAAGGAGATCGCGATTTCTTAAACAAAGAGCGCTATTAGTATTTTCAGGATTGTTAATTTGGAGGTTAAACTTTTTGTTTTCGATGGCCAAGGGAGTTAAACTTTTTTAGTTTGAAGGATAGTAATATTTTCATAGTTAAAAACAAACTCGCCGTAGTCAGCTACATCATCTAAGCCCATTAAATTGAGTAGTATTTCTAATACTAACCAAAACATCAATTTGAAGAATAACTTTTGCCACTGGGGAGATTTCATTGTCTTCAATCAAACTTATCTTCACTAACTAAATAGGTTGAAAGATAAGAAGAATATGCAGTAAAGTTCTATAAGACCTGAGACTGAAGGAGTTTCAAATCTCAATGTCCATCGTCTTTTGTTGCTGCTTAACTGATTTGCGAATATCTTGTAATCGGAGCAAAATAATACAGATACTCAGCCACAAGAAACCGACACTCCAACCTGTCAACACATCTAATGGCCAATGGATGCCCAAATAGAGACTGCTCAAACCAATCGCGCCTACTAAAAGAATTGTGCTGCCATAAATCCCCTGGGCGAATCTCGGAAAACGGATAGCCAGAAAATAGGCGATCGCACCATAGATTACCGTTCCCTGAAGCACACTCTCATTAAAAAAGCTGTAGTTCTGTTCACTCATCAACAATGGCCAAAGATCTGGACGCGAACGATCAAAGAGTAACTTCAGCTCATAGTCAATGATCACAGCCCCGACACTGACAATAATAAACATGAGAACTTGCCAGTAGACACGTCGCGACCAGAGTAAGCTAACTGTAATCAGAAAAATCGGGACTACTATCTCGACATTATTCAGCAGGTTAATAGTGAGCATCACCTGATCCCACAGCGGGCTAGATAACTGCTGAATCTGCCATAAAATCAGGGTTTCAATAGTTTCGGTTTGAGCTGACAGTAACTCTGTTTTAATTTGCACAATGAGCCAGAGGGCAAAGGGGACTCCGACGAGTCCACTGAAGCCCAGAGCAGCAATCAGGGCTGACAAACTCGGAGAGACTCTTTGAGCCCAGAGAACCGCTATTTTTTCTACGGGGGAAGGACGGTGCTTGGCCGGAGCAAAGACAGTCAAGGCATTCGGAATACAGGCTACTTCTAGGGGTGTTGTGCCGACCATCTCCCCATCCACCACAATTTTTTGCGGGGATGAAGTGGTGAGCTTTAGTCGCTCTGCTCGGAAATGATAAAGGTTGGGCAGCTCGACCTTAGTCCTAATTAGGGCGGAACCATAGAGATTCATCAAGTAGCGAGCTGTCTGTAACTTACTGGTGATGGTGGGTTGCAGAGCTTGCTTGGCCGTGATGATCGTAATATCCAACAAACCATCATCAAAAACAACTTCCCCCACTCCCTGGGCCAGAACCGAGGTGGGAGGCGCTGAATTAGCTACTGTGACGGCAAATGCTTGAAATTGAGATACTACCCCGTCAATCTCTAGCTCGGTGGTAAATAATTCTTGCTGTCCCATTTGATCCCAACCTGCGATCAGATAAGCCAGCACGCCCCATTGGTTTTTCAGCTCTCGGCTAGCCTTGCCTACGGTTTCTGCTTCAAAACCGATTCCGGCCAACAAGGTCATTAGATGTTGATTACAATGGGCCGCATCCAGGTGACGGGTGGTACCCGCTATAATCATTTGGCAGGCTCCTTCTACAGTTGTGGGAATCCCCAGAGACACTGATAGGGCATTTGCGGTTCCCCGGGGAATGATTCCCAAAGGAATACCCGTTCCCATCAACTGGCTAGCGACTAGGGATACGGTTCCATCACCACCGGAAGCAATAATTAAGTCTGGTTTAGCTGCGATCGCCTGCTGCGCTAGTTGGTCGGCATCTACCTCCTTGCTGGTAAGGTGAATATGCAGATGTAACCAGGGAGAGAGGATTTGGCGAACCTTGAGCAAATCTTGGGTGGCATCCCGTTGTCCGGCGATCGGATTAAAAATCAGATGGGCGACCCGACTTGGGATCAAGGAATTGATTATTGGATAAGCCGTGGCTAGATTGAAGGCAAAGGGAATGTTGCGCAAACTACAGAGGCGGGATAAATCGGTGATGTCTGGTTTTGAAGGAGCGCTCAGGGTTGGGTCAATGAGAAAGATCACCGCTAAGAAATTTTCAGAGTCGATTGCAGTCTCAAGTTGATTGAGTTCTAGGGACTGAATCGATAAATTGAATTGCTGAGGAAACTGGCTGGCAATTTGGGGTGGTGCCACTAGACGATAACGGCAGAGGATACTGTCATACTCCTGGACTAACTTCAGCAAGCTGGAGATCTGACTTTCGTGGGCCAGTAGCGCGATCGTTGCTAATAAATTGCTTTTTTCCAAGGATAATCTCGCCATTTTAGATTGCTTGCAGATAGAGTTCGTAATTGCTTTGGCTCGGAGCTTGCTTGTGAGTGATGGGCAAATCTCCTAGGGTAAGCATATTGTTAACCAGAGTTGATAAGAAGCAGCAATGATAATCTATTTGTCTAGTGAAAGATTGATTTATTTTTAGGCTACCCTGAAAGTATGAATTGTATAAGATGAACTACGCTTCGCCTTTACAAAAATTCACGGACTTTTTCTCAAAAAAAATACTCTTCTAAAAATCTTGAAAATTCGGTCTTATCGAAATCGTCATCTTATATTTGGGTTAATAGCCAATCTAATTGTAGGTATTTATAATTAGGAAAATTGGTAGATTGTTTCTATTTTAAATCCCAAAAGTTGACATATAAATAGAACCTAATTATACCACAAAATATTTATACAAGAATTCTTTACGTTTCAATCTGTATCAAATTAGTACAATTAAATACAATTTAATTCGAATTTTAATACAATCTAATTTCTCTCAGACGTAATATGATATTGGGACTAAAGTAATCGCAACTTATTATTATTAGCTAATTAATCAGTCAAAGTTACTTTAAGACTCATCGTTCACGGAGTTAAGAGAAAAAAAGTATTAGTTATGCCGATAATTTTTGACATTTTTGATTCAGCCATTCTTGGTCGTGACATTATCTCTGGAACAGACGGTAACGATTTCTTAACTGGAACCCCTAGTAATGAAATCATAAATGGAGATAATGGTGACGATATCATTGCTGGCGGCGGCGGTGATGACATTATCAACGGGGATAATGGCAACGATACCTTAACTGGTGCAACTATCTTACAGGACGCGAGTGGAAACTTATTTATGGCGTCAGATGAGACAGGACAAGATACTTTAGTAGGGGATTCTGGGATAGAGATATTCGCTCTAGGGGGAATATCTCAAGATGGAACGCAGATATTTATTCATTACGATCAGGCAGGGGATAGTGACTATGCCATAATCGAGGATTTTAAAGCTGGTCAAGATAAGCTCTTTTTGGCTCCAGGAAATTATACTCTGGCTCCTGTAGCATTTTTTGATAATAATACTGGACTATATTCCGATGGAGACCTAATTGCAATTATTGATAGTTTTGGTCCTTTGGACTTAGCCAGAGATGCCATTATTGACAGCTAACCAAGTTAAAACCCCTTAATTTACTGTCTTACTTCATTAATCAACTATTGTGACCGTTAGTATTTGTTTTCGGAGTTGATTTTTAAGCGGTAGATGTTCGCACCAACTTTTTTGTAATCTGTAAATACTTATTTAGTATTTAAAGGTATTTTTACAAAACATATTTCCTTGACTCCAAGTTATGAGATTATTGGATGTCTAATAGCTTGGTTTTTCTTTATCAAGAGAAAAAGGTTTACAAAAATTCTAATTAAAAAAAAAGAATCTGAAGCAAAATCTATAGCAATTTTGTATCTGGTGAAGTGATGAATAACAAACTAAAGCGTTTGGGTTTATCTGAGTTGACTTTAATAGGTTTGGCTGCAGGAATTTTCTGTGGCTTGTTTTTTGGAGAACAAGCATCAAGATTAAACATCTTTGGCGATATCTATGTCAGACTTCTCCAAATGACGGTATTGCCTTATATCTTTTTCTCCCTGATTGCCAACATTGGCCAGTTGAATATTGAGCAAGCTAAATTGTTGGCTAAAAGAGCTGGAACAGTTCTGTTACTTTTGTGGGGAATTGGCATCGTAATAATTATCACCATGCCTTTAGCATTACCACCACAACTATCAGCTTCATTTTTTAGCAGCAGCATTTTTGAACCACCACAAAAAGTTAATCTTGTTAAGCTGTTTATCCCCTCTAATATCTTTACTGCTCTGGGGGAAAATATTGTTCCATCTATTGTATTTTTCAGCATTTTTACAGGAATTGCTTTAACTGAAATTCAACAAAAAGAATTAGTAATTAAACTATTTAAAGCTCTAGAACAAACTATGGCCAAAGTAACCAGTATTTTGGCCGCGGTTGCTCCTATTGGGGTATTTGCTATTACCGCTAATGCTGCCGGGACAATGAAACTTGAGGAACTTGGTCGGCTTCAAGGTTATCTGATTATTTATCTCATTGCTTTTTTGTTGCTTACTTTTTGGGTTTTACCAGGTTTAGTAGCGGCATTAACACCTTTTAAATTTGCAGAAGTTATCCAAATTTCTAGAACACCTCTGGTTATTGGGTTTTCAACAGGAAATGCTTTAGTAGTTTTGCCCCTAATTATTGAAGAAGTTAAAAAATTATTCAAAAAATATAACATCCAAAATAAAGAAGCTATCGATATGACTCAAGTGGTTGTGCCTCTGGCATATCCCTTTCCTAGTCTAGGCAAAATGTTAATGATGCTGTTTGTTCCCTTTGCCGCTTGGTATGTGGGCGAACCAATGGGCTTGCCTGATTATGGAGTCTATATCGCAGCAGGCTTTCCCAGCTTTTTTGGCAGTGCTGCTATTGCCATTCCTTTTTCTCTCGATCTGCTGAGGATTCCAGCGGATATGTTTCAATTATTTTTAGCAACCAGTATTCTTGCCAATAATGTTGGTGAATGTCTAACGGTTATGCACCTAATGGCATTAAGTTTATTGGTTGCTTGTGCCTCAAGTAGAAATGTGCGACTGCGCTGGAAACGAGTTGGGATTGTTTTAGTTACGGCAGTTTTATTAACAGGAATTTTTTTGCTTGGGACTCGTGTTTATCTTGGCAAAACCTCTGAAGGAAGTTACAAAAAAGATGAAATAGTTGCCAGTTTGCAATTAATTGGCAATCCAGTTCCTCACGTTATTGTCGAACCTAGTCCCAATCCTGATCCTTTACTACCAGGAGAGACGATGACAGAAAGGGTGCGACGGCGGGACATACTTCGAGTTGGCTTCGATCCTGATAACCTACCTTGGTCTTTTTTCAATGCTCAACAACAGTTAGTAGGATTTGATATTAACATGGCCTTTAATTTTGCCAAAGATTCTGGCATTGACAAAATAGAATTTGTACCATTTCAAGCTTCTTCTTTAGTGAAACAGATGGAGGAAGACCATTTCGATATTGCCATGTCAGGAATTGTGGGAACAGTTGAGCGATCTATCCAATTGCAACTAACACGTCCTTACCTTTACATCAACTTAGCGTTAGTTGTCCCAGACTATAAAGTTAATCAGTTTGCGACTTTAGAGTCAATTCAGGTTATGAGAAACTTGAGGATTGGCGTTGATGATCGGGAATCTCTAACTAGGAAAGTTGCTTCTTTAATGCCTAATGTGGAGTTTGTCGTTCTTGAATCTGATCGAGATTTTTTTGAAGGTGCAGAAACAGGAAAAAATCTAGATGCTTTGCTTATTAGTGCTGAAGAGGGTTCAGCTTGGACGCTTCTTTATCCTAATTTTCAAGTGGTCACTCCTTTTACACCTCAAATTGCCCTGCCTTTAGTCTATCCATTTCAAGCAAATGACCAAAAAGCAGATGAAATATTGGATGACTGGATAGAATTTAGAAAAAATGATGGAACCATACAAGTTGGCTATGATTACTGGATTTTAGGAAAAGGAACGAAACCAAAGCAACCTCGTTGGAGTATTCTGCGTAATGTATTACGTTGGATAGATTAATTTTATTGTCGATAATCTACTGGATGTTAGTCCAGCCAGAACCTAACTCTACCTATTCGAGCCGTCTATGGAACTAGCAGAGCAATAAATACCAGATATAAGTAGTCACAAAAAATTAATTACACATTTTTAAAATAAGATTCCTTACTCTTTAGGGATTACAGAAGATAAGATTAGGTAATTAATTATGCTTAGGTACTTACTAAAGTTACTTTTGTTATTTTCTCAACTTTGTACTTTTTCTAGAAGATTTTTCCTTTCATATCTGCTCATTTTGGCAGTAAAATTATAATCGAATCACTTATCAATGACATATGTTTTTGCTTAAATGGCTCAAACAAAATCTCCAGCAATCTTGGCAAAACCTCACCCAAGATTGGCAGCTGTTGCGAGAAGCTCCTCTTCCAGCTAGGGAATTAAATCAGACTTTTTTACAAGCATCACTTCCAACTTTTAGCTTCTATCTACTGCTATCTTTGGCAGCAGCGATCGCTACTTTTGGCTTATTAACTAATAGTGCTGCAACAATTATCGGTGCGATGATTATTGCTCCGCTGATGAATCCCATTATGACCCTAGCTTATGCTCTGGTGGTTTTAACCCCACGCCTTCTCAGACGAGCCATTTTCACTCTTATAACAGGAGTTATTTTAGTCATTGTCATTGCCTACTCAACCACTGAGTTGCTGGGTTTAGGGCTAGTAGGTTCGGAAATTCTAGCTCGAACTCAGCCCAATTCTCTGGATTTAGGGGTAGCAGTGGCAGCGGGGACAGCTGCTGCTTTTGCAAATACTCGTCGCAGTATTGCTAACGCCCTTCCTGGAGTGGCTATCTCTGTAGCCTTAGTTCCGCCGTTAAGCGTAGTGGGGATTGGCTTGTGTTTAGGCGAATTGGGAACTCAATTTGCTGCATCTAAAGGCGTAGAATCAAGCATAGCAGCAGGTTCATTCCTGCTATTTGCGACGAACTTAGCTGGAATTATCTTCAGTGGCAGTTTAGTTTTTCTGTTTCAAGGATACGGTAGCCTCAAAAAGGCAACCATTGGCTTAATTGTATCCTTGTTAAGTTTATCAATCTTGCTCCAACCTCTGGGCTTTTCTCTCAGAGAGCTTTATTGGAAGTCGGTTACATTTCGCACCCTATTTAAATTGAGACAAAACCGACCGAATCTCTTTCTAGGTACGTCCAAATTAAATTCTTTCAACACTTGGTATGGAAAAGATAACATAGTATACGTTGAATTGGACATGGAATTGCCACTGGACAACATAGCCAATATTCAGAAAAAAATCGATATACTTTCTCAGGAGATAAGCAAAGAACTTAAACAACCTGTCAAAGTCAAGATAAATTTAGATACTTTTCAGCAATTGGAAAGTCAACTCGACTAGAAAACCAATTCAGTAAATGGTTTTTTGTATTGCAAAGTGAAACATTCAACAGCAGCAAATAGACCTACGGCTTTAAGTCCCTTTTGTTTATATTCCATTGATTTGAGCTGAATTATGTCTAAAATATGTCAAGTTACTCGGTTTTAGGCATTTTCTGCCACGATAATAATAATGAAATATATTTAGCTTCAGGTAAATCACAGATTAAGGGAAGGTAAACAAAAAAATAAGTAATAGGTAATAGTAAATAGAGAGATTTGTGATGGCTAATCAGCAAAAAAAGAACCCTGCTTGAGGGCAAAGTATATGTCAATTATTGCCAATCCTATAGTCATCTACAAGATTATTTGTTGGGATTAAGCTTAGGTTATTTTTAAGAAAGCTCATAGCTGATAGAAAAAATTCTTGACGAGCTTCAATTAATTCCCAGACCAAGTAACCCAGTGATGAGTTGTGTTAGCGTGAGTTCTATTCCCTTTATAAAGAGAACATTCCTTGATTTCTGCGCCTTGAGTTTCGGCAACACTTATATCAGTTCCAGCTAATTTAGCATCAGTTAGATCTGCACCAGTTAAATCTGTACCACTGAGATCAACATCGGTTAAATTCGCACTGCATAATTTAGCATTCTGAAAATTAGCACAACGCAAGTCAGCTCCACTTAAATCTGCGCCACTCAAGTCTGCATTTTCTAATTCTGCTCCAATTAAATTAATCTCTGTTAAATTGGCACCAACTAGATTCGCGTTATTGAGATCAGCGTTAGTTAAATTCGCTTCGCTTAAACAAGCTCCACTCAAGTCAGAATTGCTTAAATCAGCTCCACTTAAGTCTGCGCGAGTGAAATTGATTCGCGGTAAATCAATAGCTTTCAGATTAGCTGAATGGAGACTCACACCAGTAAAATCTAATTCTTGTTTTCGATAACGACGAAGAATTTCTTTGACTTCCATGGTAGTTTTTCCTCCAATTAATCAAACTTAATTGTTTAATAAAAATACTAATTTAAAAATTAGTATTTTTTTGTTGATTTATTTAGGTATTCAAACCTAAAAGATTGTATTTACTATATTTTAATCAATTACTTCAGATTAATTAAAAAATCAATAAAATGTTACTAAACTTTATCTATTATTTGTAAACTTTAAGATTGTCTCAAGATTTATTTACAGTAGATTAGCTTCAAGAGTGTTTAGACTTGTGTGGTTTCAATTAAGCCAATTGTGATCACTAATGAGACTATTAGACTATAAAAAAAATCCTTCCGTAGCAGTCTTAATGCAGCCATTTCCCTACTTTGCCGAACCCGATACTTCAGTAGCGCAGATTCTAGAATTGATGAAAAGTCACAATGTTCGTCACATCCCAATTAAGCAAAATGATCGCGTTGTCGGGATTATTTCAGAACGGGATCTACGTTGGATGGGAAATCCAGCAATAGTGCTACCGGCTACTGACGAAATTCCTGTTAGTCATGTCATGACCTTTAACCCCTATATAGTAGAAATTGATACGCCTTTAACAACTGTAATCTTGGAAATGACTGAGCGTAAAATTGGGGCAGCAATTGTTGTTAGTTCGAATAGGCTAGCTGGGATTGTTACTGTTATTGATATCTGTCGCGCTTTGGGAGAGGTATTGGATTCTGAATTTAAGCACAGACATTAAATCGCGTCTAGTTGGAAATCTATAGTTTTGGTAGTTGTTTGGCTGTTTACCAGTTCTTTGGTTTTGTGCCATCAAAAACCAACCCTTTTCTATTAGAAAAAGCGATCGCAGCAGTAAGAGCTAGTGTTAAAGATACTGGAAATGAACAGGTTTTCCTATATGCGATCGCTAGTAAAGTCGGTAATCTATATTCATACCAAATTAAATAATCTTTGCGATACATACAATTTATGTAGGGGTTTGGCACTGCCAAACCCCTACATTATCTGTCGTATTCTTTATTCAAATTGGTATACTCACTATCCTCTTCAAAGCCAGGAACTGGTTCGTATTCCGCTTCGGACTCTAATATGGACATTAATCTCCATGCGGTGATGAGCAACGACATTACATGTCGCGCTGTATAGTTTCCCGTCTGGTTGACTAGAACACCGTTATAAATTCCTAGTTAGGTGAGAGGGGGGAGTATGGGAATGAGGAGGAAGGAGTGAGCGAAAAAATGCGTGGGAATTTGGGGATTTGGGGACTTAGAGAATAATTATCTATAATTATCTTTTGATATCTGTCGTTTTAATGTTCGTTGACTCAGTTTGATGAGAGTATTGAAAACTAAAAAAGCCTAATATTTAACAAAATCTATGAAATTAGCTGCCATTAAAGAAAAGGCCATAAAACTCAGCCGTCAGAGCCTGTTCAAAGAAGCATCTTGGGTATTTATTGCCAAATTATTTAATATTTTTGTTCAGGCTGCTTATTTTATTATTGTTGCTCGGGTTCTTGGACCAGAAAAGTACGGCTCTTTTATCAGTATAACGGCTTTGGCTTCAATTGCTTTTCCTTTTGTGGCTTTAGGAACAGAACATGTTTTAATACAAAAAGTAGCTATTAAACCACGATTATTTTCCATCTATTGGGGAAACGGTTTATTGGTTCTGCTAATTAATGGTGTTTTACTATCAATTATCTGTTTATTAATTTCTTCGATATTTTTTGCCCAGAAAATATCTTTGATAACAATCACCTTAATCCTAATAGCCGATTTGATTTGTCTAGGCTTAATTGACTATAGTATCAAGGCCTTAATGTCAGTTTATTTAGTTCAAAAAAGTTCACAGTTAGCAGTCTTTACGGCTTGTTTTAAATTATTAGCAGCTCTTAGTTTAGCAACATTTTTTAAAAATCCTTCTATAGAAATTTGGGCAATTTTATATAGTGGTAGTTATATAATAATCAGCATCTTAGCCCTTAGCGCTGTCAATCGTTTAATGGCTTTTCCTCGGCCTAGATTTTCTTATCTAATTGCAACTATCAAACAAGGTTTTTTCTTTTCTATTGGTACATCTGCTGTTAATATTAACGCCAACCTAGATAAAACTATGCTTGCAACCATAGCAGGTGTCCAAGCGACGGGTATTTATGCTTCTGCTTATCGTTTTATTGATGTGGGAAATATCCCAATAATTTCTATATTTGGCGCATCTTATACTAGATTTTTTAAATATGGGGAATTTGGTCTTCAAAGTACTTTAAAGTTTGCCAGAAAATTATTACCTTTATTAGTAGGCTATAGCATAATTTCTATCATAGGGTACCATATATTTGCCCCTTTGATTCCTTATATATTAGGTGCAGAATATCAAAATGCGATCGCTACTTTATTGTGGCTTTCTCCTTTGCCGGCAATTTTTGCCTTTCGCCTACTAGCCGCTGATAGTCTTACCGGAGCAGGGTTTCAGAGATCTCGTAGTATTATCCAAATAGTTAGCGCTATTTTGAATATTAGTTTAAACATTTGGTTAATTCCTATTTTTTCCTGGAAAGGGGCTGCTTGGGCAACCTTAACTTCTGATACTTTACAAATGATTTTTTTATGGATTACTGTCTTACTGTTATCTAGAAAAGAAGCTCTGGGGAGTAAATCGACGTAACCAAGAATCAAAATATTGACATTTTTGGCAACGCCGATAATTTTTACTTAGAAGAAATGCGGTTATTTCTCTTTGTCTTAGTTTTTTTAGTTTTCTTAGTTTTCTCTAAATTTTGCGAGATGTCATCAAAAACGGGAATCGTGAAATGGAATTGACTACCTTGATTTTTGCCCTCGGATTCTGCCCAGATTTTTCCCCCCCAACCATTGACAATCTGTCGGCAAATCGCTAAACCTAAACCTGTGCCACCTGCGCTACGGCGTAATGAGCCCTCTTCTTGATAGAAGCGATCAAAAACAGTTTCTAGGGAATTGGGTTCGATTCCTCTGCCAGTATCGGATACTGTCACTTCAAGTTGACTAGAGCCATTACTTGCTACTTTGATGGTGATTTGACCGTTTTCTTGAGTAAATTTACAGGCATTATCTAATAGTTTAGCTAGCACTTCTACCAACCATTCCCCATCAGCTTGTACTAGAGGTAATTCGGGAGGAACTAAATTTGCGATCGCAGGGAGGCTTTGGGAATTCACCCGCGATCGAACGTGACTCAAAGATAAATCAATACATTCATTCATCGATAAAGGCTCTAGGTTCCATTCTACGCGACCACTTTCGAGACGAGAAAGGGTTAAAAAATCTTGAACTAAGTTCCGCATTCTCTCCGCATCAGATAAAGCAGTATTCAACATCACCTGCCGTAGTTCTTCAGGCATATCTGGTTCTGTAGCCAAACTTTCTAAGCACACTTGAATCGTTGACAAGGGAGTCCGTAGTTCATGGCCAGTAATCGCCACCAAATTAGAACGGGTCCGATCTAATGCTGCTAACTGCTCGTTAAGATCTTCAAGATTAGCGTAGGATTCGGCTTGAATTAATGCCACCCCCACTTGAGTTGCGATCGCATCTACTAAGGCCACATCATCGGGTTTCCAAACTATAGGCTGGGGTTCACAATGATGTAATTCCATCATTCCCAATAGGTGATCTTGATAAAGAACGGGAACTAATAACCAAGAGGAAATAGAGCAAGTTTTAACTAAGTTTTGCAGATATTTTCCAGCCTCTTTGTTGACAGACTGTTTTGTTAAGCGACTGTCTTGGCTGGTATTATCGATGGTGAGAGTTTCTCTCAATCCAACAACTTCTTCAAATAGGGGATTATGTTTCAGTTGCCAAGTTTTACCTTTGACCGATTTAATTCCTGGGCCAGTAAATTCATGGTTAATCACGGCGGTAGAATCTTTTTCGTGACAGCGGTAGACAATACAGCGACAAACCCCCAATCCTTCTCCCAGTTTTTGAACTGCTACTTGCAAGATTTCTTCTGTATCGAGAGATCTTCTAATGGAATCGGTAACGGAATTGAGTAATTGTTCTTTTTGTTGTTTAATTGATAAGGATTTGTGAGCTTTAAGCAGTTTATATTGTCCTGCTTGGAGATAACTCACCAATCTTTGCACAAAAGGATCGGGATTATTGTGAATAGAATCTCCTAATTGAGGCGACGCTTCTGAAGATGCTGTGGGAAAATCTGTTAAAGATAAATATTCTTGTCGCGCTTTTTTGATTTTGGGTGCTAATTCTGGCCGATAGTCGAGAATTTTGTCTAACAAAATATCCGCTGCTTTCAGGCTTACATGAGGATCAAAAGTCCAAATTCCTTCAAAACGACGACTTGTATCCATAGCTAAACTAGCTTTAGTATGGGGTGCTGTAGCTGATTTTTCTTCACAGACCAAACAACTAATATAGTTTTTTCCGATTACTACCAAATGCCATTCCTGAGCCAGAGAGTCGGTAGGTTCAAAGGCAATAGTTTCATAGATATCAGAATTATTGGTAAAATCTGCTTCTGGTGCGGCTAAGACATATACTTGATCACTTTTACCCGCAATTCGCTTATAACGATGAGCTTCTTGACGGTAGAAACGTTCTCGTTGAAAACTAGCAATTACTAAAGGAGCGTCAGAACCTGCTAATACTCGATCTTCCATAGCGTGAGACAACGCAGTCAGGGAAGATTTAAAGTACATTTGTGGTCGCCAATCTGGAAAAGATTCTAACAGTTGACTAACCACAGATTTTGATTTGCTCATGAAAATAGAGTGATAAATATGTTAATTTCGTGAACTAGGGAGATAGGAAAGCAAATAGTTCTATATGATTATTATATTTATGCCTATCTCTTGAGGATGATGGATGGACTCAATGTCTACAACTTAGATAATCTCACATTTTTATTGCTGTTAAGTAACTTTTCATATCCCCATCCTACAGAAATTACGGTATCTTTTTTCTAACTATTGTAAATTTCAGGTTACTGAACTCACTTATGATTGATCTATCTTTGGACACCAGCTGGTTTTATCTGTTAGGCATTCATTGTCTCAATGGCACCTTGGCGGCTATCGTTGCCAATTACAAGGGGTACAATTTCCTCAAATGGTTACTTTATGGTTTGCTGGGGGGCACAATTAGTCTAGTGTGGGCGATTTTTCTCAAGAAAAAGTAACTAAATATCAAAGATGTACCCTACCCTGAAATAAAAACATTAGATTCTAGAAAGATTGCAGAAAAGAAGCTGAATTTCATTGAGGTTATGTGGGAAAAGGGACAGGTTATTTGCGACTCGAAGAGCCAGGGTTGCCCAATCGCTATTTGTTATAAGAGCAATTGGGGAACAATATGTGAAGACCAACTTGGCTAGCTCAGGATTTATAATCAGAAACCTCAGAATTATGTGGGAAGCAGGACAGGTTATTAAAGAGCGTTATCAGTTACGAGAGAAATTTGGGAGCAATACAGGAAGAGAAACTTGGCTAGCTCAAGATTTAGAATCAGAAACTTCAGAATTAGTAATAGTTAAGTTACTAACTTTTGGGGGAAATATCCAATGGGCTGATGTTAGGTTATTTGAGCGGGAAGCCCAAATTCTTCAACAATTAAATCACGAGCGAATCCCTAAGTATAAAAATTATTTTTCTATTGATGATAGTAATCTTGGGTTTGGTCTAGTCGAAGAATACATTTCGGGAAATTCTCTCAAACAATTATTAGAACAAGGAACGAGATTTGGGGAAGCAGAAATCATTAATATTGCCCAAGAAATTTTGCAGATTTTAGTTTATTTACATAGTTTCAATCCTCCCATATTGCATCGAGATATTAAGCCGAGTAATTTATTGCTGGGAGATGATAATAAAATTTATTTGGTTGATTTTGGCGCAGTGCAAGATAGTTTTGCTTATGAAGGTGCTGCGACCTTTACTATCGTAGGAACCTATGGCTATGCACCCTTAGAACAGTTCGGTGGACAAACCGTTCCTGCTTCTGATTTATATGCTTTGGGTATTACTATAATTCATTTATTAACTCGAACTGTCCCTAGCAATTTACCCAATAAAGATTTAAAAATCCAATTTCGCGAGCGCGTTACCGTTAGTCCTCGATTAGCAAATTGGCTAGATAAAATGATTGCTCCTGCGGTAGAAAGGCGTTTTACAACTGCTATTTCTGCCTTAAGATGCTTACCCAATAAAGATTTAAAAAACCAATTTCGCGATCACGTAGTGCCAGGCTTGCCTGATCGCGTTACCGTAAGCCCTCAATTGGCTAATTGGCTAGATAAAAAGATCGCTCCTGCGGTAGAAAGATATTTTACAACTATTATTACTAGCTTAAGATATTTGTTGCCTGAGATTTCACTGGAATTAGCCCCACTTGAGATAAATGATTCTGATTTCAAATTGGCTGAGGTAACAACTTCTAATCAAAGCAACAAGCCAGTTTATAGCAATATAAAAATAAAAAAAGACGCTGATTTTATAGAGATTATAATCCCTAAACAAGGATTTATTAAACTCAATAATTTTATCAAGAAGTTTTTGTCCAAATTAGTTAATCGTTTTCATATATTCATTCTTCTACTCATAGTAGGAGGAATAATATTTTTATCAATGAACCCTTTGATGGCGATTCTTACTTTGATTATATTGTTGCTATTTGATTCTGACTTTCGCAATCTATTTATCACAACAACAATATGCTGCAATCGCCAAGAATTTTCTCGCAAACAATTTTCTATTGTCAAGCATTTTTCTATTATTGATAATGTTTTGGGTTTTAGCAGAATTTACAAAGGTATAACTTCGGCAATTGACGATATTTCTATTCACCATGTTTCTCGAAATATAAATCCTAATAATCTAAAAATAGATTCTTTAATTATTAATACTAAATACACCTCAAAATTGCATTCTAAGAATACTTATCTTATAGGAAAAAATTTAAGTGAAGTCGAACTCCTTTGGCTAGCTCAAGAACTTCGTAACTGGCTTAATAATAATGAACAAATACCAGATAATATTAATGATTTAGCAAAAAAATTAGATTATACCTCGACTTTTGTGATTTATCTCAGCTCTTTTATAATAAGGTTTGCTGGGAGGAACAGTTAGTCTAGTGGACGTGGGCGCATACTATTCAAAACAGCTCAAAAGCTTAATATTTAAGACTTTTGATATTATCCCACCTCCCTTAATCCCTCCTGAAAGGAGGGAAACAATTGTATCTCCGACCTCTCTCTACCTTTCTCCTGCAAGGAGAGAGAACATATGGTCTTCCCCTATAGGGGAAGGTTGGAAGGGGTGGGGAGATGATAGAGGGGTGGAACAGGACTAATGGGGAGACGGGACTTCCGCGCAGCAATACTAGTTTGGGCGGTTTTTGCCTAAAAAGTAACTAAATATCAAAGATGTACCATACTGTGAAATGAAAACGTTAGATTGTAGAGAAGAAGCTGGATTTCATTGGGATTATGTGGGAAACGGGACAGGTTATTTGCGATCGCTATCAGTTACGAGAGAAATTAGGAAATAATACAGGCAGACAAACTTGGTTAGCTCAAGATTTAGAATCAGAAACCTCAGAACTCGTAATCGTTAAGTTACTAACCTTTGGGGGAAATATCCAATGGGATGATGTCAGATTGTTTGAACGAGAAGCCCAAATCCTGCAACAATTAAATCACAATCAAATTCCTAAGTATAAAAACTATTTTTCTATTGATGATAGGACTCTTTGGTTTGGTTTGGTAGAAGAATATATTTCAGGGAATTCTCTCAAAAAATTATTAGAACAAGGAACAAGATTTGGCGAAGCTGAAGTTATTAATATTGCCCAAGAAGTTTTGCAGACTTTAGTTTATTTGCATAGCTTCAATCCTCCTCTGCTGCATCGAGATATAAAGCCCAGTAATTTATTGTTGGGAGATGATAATAAAATTTATTTGGTTGATTTTGGTGCGGTGCAAGATAGTTTCGCTTCGGAAGGAACGACCTTTACTGTAGTAGGAACCTATGGCTATGCACCCTTAGAACAGTTCGGTGGTAAAACGGTTCCTGCTTCTGATTTATATGCTTTAGGGGCTAGTTTGATTCATTTATTAACTCGAACTGCCCCTAGCAATTTACCAAATAAAGATTTAAAAATCCAATTTCGCGATCGCGTTACCGTAAGTCCTCAATTGGCTAATTGGCTAGATAAAATGATCGCTCCGGCAGTAGAAAGACGTTTTAAAACTGCAATTCAAGCCTTAAAATATTTACCAGAAATTTCCCAAGATTTAGCTCCGCTGGCCACCAATAATTCTGATTCAAAATCAGATGAGGCCACAAATCCTAATCAAGGGAATAAACCAGTTGGTAGCAATATTAAAATCCAAAAAAATTCTGATTTTATAGAGATTATCATTCCTGGACAAGGATTTATTAAGCTGAAAAATTTTGTTAGTAATGTTTATCATAAATTGGTTAATAAATTTAATAAATTTATCCCGATCCTCGTAGCAGGAGGCATGATAATTTTCTTACTAAAAGTTGTTATTTCTCAGATAGCTATCCTGACTTTAATCATACTATTTCTTGTTGATCCTGACTTTCGCAATCTATTTGTTACCACCAAAATAAGATGCGATCGCAAACAATTTTCGATTATTAATAGCTGTTTAGGTTTTACAAACATTCACAGAGGAATAACTTCAGCAATTAATGATGTTTCTCCTCACTATGTTCCCCAAAATAGAAAACGCAGTAATTTAAAGGTAGATTCTCTAATCATTAATACTAAATCCACCTCACAATTACATGCCAATAATACCTATATGTTAGGACAAAATTTAACTGAAACAGAACTGCTTTGGCTAACACAAGAACTTCGTAACTGGCTCAATAACAGTGAGCAACCACTAGATAATAGTAACGATTTGGCGGAAAATTTGACTCCTGAGTCCTGAATTATCAATTGACATTAAACATTTTTAGATTCGGAATTACTGACTTCTTTTTCTAAAACGGCTTTTCTAAAACCTAACACCACAAAAATATTAGAAATAGTTAAAAATAATTCTGCACTTCCATGAAGCCAATCGACATTAGCTAAGGTTTCTCCATAATGAACTTTGGCATATATCCCCGCAGGAATTGTTACCGCGACAAAAACCAGCAAGATATAAAATCCAATTAATGCTAGCCGAGGAGTTTTTCCCGAGCGAGTCATAAACCAGAGAAAACCCAGATAGGGAAATAGCGATAAAGCAAATAGAGTATCTTTATTCATGTAAAAGGTCAAAGTTAATGGGTAATAGGTAATACTTACTGGTTAAGATTGGATTTTTGAACTATTGACATAAATCCACCAACCTGCGGCACAAAGAGTACAATTTCCCACGACAGTCATTAATGCTTGTAGGGTAACTAACCATTCAAAAGATTCTAAATTATCGAAAAAATGCCAGGTACAAGCACACATTGCACTCACTAAAGCAGGTAACATAGCAAAGGATAATCCCCACCAGTAACGATTGCCAGTTACTTCTCCATATCGCCAAATAAACCAAATTGCAGCAATCCATTCGATGACACTAGACACATGGACGATCCAAGTAGGAATTGAAAGAGCATGCATTATTTTTTATTTCCTAGACTGACAATTAAAAGTTTAAACAAGGACAGCACTAATTATTATCACGCTTTGTGAATATATTGAGCAAACTTTGATCCAGATTATAATTCTGTTACTTATGGACACAACTAAACAACTGTGTTTAGCTATTATTTAAATTTAATCAAAAATTTTACTAATACGTTCTTGGATATTTTTTGCTGCTAAGTAAGGATCTTGGGCTTCTCTAATTGGTCTACCAATAACAATATAATCGGCTCCATTAGTAAAGGCTTCTTCGACATCAACAGTACGCTTTTGATCATCAACAACTTTATTATCTACTGGTCGAATTCCTGGAGTTACAATTAAAAAGTTGTCTGCTAAATTATTTCTTAAATCTTTAGCTTCTAAGCCTGAAGAAATAACGCCATCACAGCCCAGTTGAAAAGCTCTTTTAGCTCTAGATAATACTAATTGTTTGACATCACATTGAAACCCTAAATCGTCAAGGTCTCCACGATCAAGACTGGTTAGAACTGTAACGGCTAAAATCTTTAATGAGTCCCCTTTTTCCGCTACAGCAGCCTGGAGAATACTATCGTTACCGTGAACTGTGGCGAAAGTGACTCCTTTATTTTTCAATTGTTTAACTGCTGAAGCTACTGTTTGGGGAACATCAAAAAATTTTAGATCAACAAAGATCTTTTTATTTTTTTCTAGTAGCCAATCCAGCAGGGAATAATAGCTACCAGACATAAAAAACTCTAAGCCTAATTTATAAAAGCTGACAGTATCATCTAGCTTAGTTACTAATTCTTTGGCTTTTTGTTCATTATCAACGTCAAGAGCGAAAATTAATCTTTCAGCTGGAGGAATATTTTTGGTTGAAATCAAAGAAGTATTTCCCATAATCTACAACTAGCAAGAATTAATTGTAGAGGGAAGTTCGCCCTAACACAAGGAAGAAATAAGTAACTAAGTATTAATTCTCTGGCTTGGAAGTTGTGTCTTCTGGCTCGGGAATAGTTTCTTCTGACTCGTTACTTCTTTTTTCTAACTCCTGTTTTATTTGTGCCTTAAGAGCGACCAGATTGGTATCTTCAGGATACATTTCTACTAATTTATCCAAAGGCGCGATCGCTCCTTCTAAATCCCCTGTTTGTAAGCGGATTTGGACTAGTGAAGTGAGAGCATTAATATTATTTGGTTCTCTAGCTAATACTTTTTCATAGCCTTTGGCTTGTGCCTGTAATTGTTCTAAAGGAGAAACAGTTTCCGCAACAGGACTATTAGCAACGGAAGTATCTTTCCGCAATAGACTCCCAATGATAACAGCTCCCGTAGACCCTACAAATGCCAAACCGAAGACCACAACAAGAATGCGTTGTAATAGTTTTTTATCCATAAAATAATGCTGACTAAACTACAACGTAATATTATCAATTTTGAATTTTGACGCTTGCACAGCTCTACCCAAAGGGTCTCGACCATGCGGTCAGACCCCGCGCCGCCGACAGGCGCTTGCCCAGCTCCGTGTTCTGGGCAAGGGAACGCTGACCAAGAGAGCGGATTTTAAATCCGCTAAGGAATGCGCGAGTTTGAATTTTGAATTATCAAACGCGTTTTATGTTTGCTCCAAGTTTAACTAATTTGCTTTCAATATTCTCATATCCGCGATCAAGATGGTGCAAACCGCGAACAATAGTTTTTCCTTGAGCTGCTAAACCTGCCAAAACCAAGGCAGCAGAAGCTCTTAAATCTGTGGCCATTACCGGAGCGCCAGAGAGGAAAGGAACACCATTAATCATCGCATGATGACCTTTGAGTCGAATATCAGCTCCCATCCGTTGTAATTCTGCAACATGGCGCAGACGATTTTCAAAGACCGTTTCACTGATGACGCTATAACCTTCACTGACACTTAACAATGCCATGAATTGCGCTTGCATATCGGTAGGAAATCCTGGATAGGGAAGAGTTTCAATGTCTGTTGCTTTTAAGGCACCAGGAATTAACCTCAAGCGATCGCTATCTTCGGCAATTACTTGACAACCAATGGCTTTTAATTTGGCGATGACAGGGATCAAATGTTCGGGAATTACGGGAAAGATGCTGATTTCTGATTGGGTAATGGCACCTGCTACGAGAAAAGTTCCGGCTTCAATGCGATCGGGAATTACTCGGTAATCAACAGAATGTAAGCGCTCAACCCCCGAAATAATAATCTTATTCGTCCCAGCACCACTAATTTTGGCGCCCATAGCGATACAAAAGTTAGCTAAATCAACGATTTCTGGCTCTTGAGCCGCGTTTTCAATAACTGTTTCTCCTTTGGCCAAGGTAGCTGCCATTAAAAGAGTTTCTGTCGCCCCTACGCTGGGATAATCTAAATAGATATTGGCTCCTTGCAATCTGCGATCGCTTCCTGTAACGTTAGCGTGAACGATCCCAGATTCGATAATAACCTGGGCTCCCATAGCCTGTAAGCCTCGAACATGTAGGTCTACTGGTCTAGCGCCAATGGCACAACCTCCTGGTAAGGGGATGCGTACATTGCCAAATCTCGCGAGTAAGGCGCCAATGGCAAAAAAGCTGGCTCGGAGTTTGGAGACTATGTCATAGGGTGCCTTCGTGGGATTAATATCTCGAGCATCAATATCTAAAGTATGACCATTTTTAGTTAGCTTAACCCCCAAGGCGGTGAGAATCTGGCTCATCTTGTTAATATCTACGAGATCGGGGACATTCCGCAGACGACAATCTTCGGGACATAATAGAGAACCAGCCATTAAAACTAAAGCAGAGTTTTTCGCGCCACTGATAGTTACTTCTCCTTTTAAGGAGTTACCACCCCAAATTTCTAAAACAGGTTGTGCTTGCTCGTTGACCATTGATGGTTGTGATGACTGTGCCAATTTAGATATAGAGTTAATGGTTTTGCCCTCCAGTTTTTGATTCTTTATTAATTTTCGTATATTAAAGTGAATTTTCTTGTAATAATCTTTCTTTATAAGAATACCCAAGTTGATCAGGTTTTGCGCTCAAGATATTATTTATAAATAAATTACCCAAATGCTGATTTTCAATTGACAATAATTTTAAAATCAGGAATAGTGATGATTGATCTCCAAAGAAACTGAGCGGGACTGGCGGAATTGGTAGACGCGCTAGATTCAGGTTCTAGTGTCCTTAATCGGACATTCGGGTTCAAGTCCCGAGTTCCGCATTCAGCAACCAAAGTATGACTTTAGAATCAGCAATTCGTCAATAGTTAGAAACTAGAATTGCTTCACGATTTGCCCCCCGCTATGAGCTTGAAGCACTAAGCTGATTAATAGAATAACGGTTAAATGATAAATTATCAGGGAACAGTTGAAAGGTTATTGATGCGTTCGAACTTGCTCGTCTTTACGCTGATGACACCTTATGCGCTTGCGCTTGCGCTTGCGAAGCTCTACCCGCAGGGTCTGCTCTACCCGCAGGGTCTGATCTACCCGCAGGGGCAGCGGTATCCTTATCCGAAGTTGTATCCTTTAGGGTTAGGACAGCGCAGGAGGTACGCTTTAATTCTTAACCTTTGCCCTCTCCCTACTAATTGATAGATTAGGCTGATTCGAGAATTATTGTCCTTTCTCTTTCCCAACTCCCTTATCTTTGCAGTGGATGACTAAACCAACTCTTACTAGTACGAAAAATCCTCTAATCAAAGAAATTCGCAAACTTCAAAGGAGTAAAGAAAGACGCAAACAAAATCTGTTGTTACTCGAAGGAACTAATGTAATTGAAATCGCAGCAAGATTGGATTATCCCCTATCCATTGTTCTTGTTACTGAAAAATGGCAACAAAGTCATCGGCAATTGTGCCAAAAAATTTCTTCTACAGCGCAAAGAGTAGAGCTCGTAAGTAGTGCTGTTTTATCGGCGATCGCAACAACTGTAAATCCTGATGGAGTAGTTGCTACAGCGATTCGACAACCAGCGAAAATTCCCCAAATCCCGACCCCAAAATTGGCTTTAGCAATCGAAAGATTACAAGATCCGGGCAATCTTGGAACAATTATTCGCACAGCGGTGGCTACAGGAGTAGATGGTTTATGGTTGAGCCAAGATAGTGTTGATTTCGATAATCCAAAAGTAATTAGGGCTTCTGTAGGCGAATGGTTTCGCTTACCAATGGCAGTTACTGATGATTTAGTTTCCCTAGTCCAAGCACATCAACAAAATCAGGTTCAAGTTATTGCGACAGTACCTAGTGCGAGGAAAACTTATTGGGAATTAGATTTTCAGCGTCCCAGTTTGATTTTACTAGGTAACGAAGGCGCAGGTTTATCAGCAGAATTAATGGCTTTAGCGGATCAAAAGGTTACTATTCCTGTCGCCAATGACGTGGAATCTTTGAACGTCGCGATCGCAAATTCTTTGTTATTATATGAAGCAAAAAGACAAGAAAACTTAAGAAAATAGAAATAAAAAACCAGAAACGCCCACCAACAGACCTAGCAATAAGGAACCATGAATTCCCCTGATCTGATTATTTTTCTTCAAGAAAGAACAGCGTTAAATATTTTATCGGCAGATATTTTAAGAGCGATCGCGCCTTTACTCCAAGAAATAATAATTCCTAAAAATCAAATTATTATTGAGGAAAATCAGACACCAGATAAATTATATATTTTGCAATCAGGTCGTTTAACAAGTGAATCTAAAACCAATCAACAAGCTCTTAGTTTACTTCCTGGTTCGGCTTTGAACTTATATGCTTTATTATTAAATGAACCGGCACAATATACAGTTAAAACTTTAAGTGAAACTCATTTTTGGGTTATTGAACGAGCACAATTTAGGAAAATAGTCCAAAAATATCCTGAAATTCTACAAATCTTTTCTCAACAAATAGCAGCCCAAGTCAAACAATTATCATCTCAATTAAATTTTGAACAATCTAGACAAATAATATTAAGACCCTATTTAGTAGGTAAAGCTAAAAGGGGAGTGATCGGCAAAAGTCGTTATGCAGTAAGATTGCGATCGCAAATTAAACAAGCTGCGACCAATAAAGAACCAGTGTTAATTTTCGGCGAACCTGGTTTACAAAAAGATAATTTAGCAGCATTAATTCACTTTAGCTCTGAGCTGCGCCAGGAACCAATTATCAAAGTAAATTGTGCCAAACTCCAAGTTAGTGGTGCCGAGTTATTTGGTAGAGCAGGGGGGAAACTAGGTTTGATCGCCGCATTGGGTCAAGGAACCTTAATTTTAAATAATATCGAACAGCTACCCCAGGAATTATTACCGGCGATCGTGAAATTAATTAAGCATCACAAATATACTCCTGTGAGTTCCCAAAAACCATCTTTAGACGCAGAAAAAACTTCAGAGGCGCGGATTATTCTAATTTCTGAAAAAAGAATTAATCAAATAGATGCTTGTGTTTCTAATGCGATCAAAGTTCCTCCCTTAAGAGTTCGTAAAGCAGACTTAGAAGAACAAATTGTTTATTATATTAATTTAATAAGTCGTAATAAATGCATCAAGAAAAGTCGCATCACTCCCGAAGCTCTTAGAAAACTTCAAGCCTATGATTTTCCCAATAATTCACGAGAATTAGCAAGTATCGTCGAACGAGCTTTAACTCAGTTACAAGGTTGTGAAAATATTACCGAAGAAATTGTTTGGCAATCACAAACCAAGAAAAAAAGATATCGTTTTAATTTACTCAATCGATATCCTCGGTTAAGAAATTTACTTAGAAGTCAATGGTATCCCGATCGCCTTAATTATTGGTTTACCTTACCTTTTTTTGCTTTTATCGTCGCTGTCTTATTTATTGCTCCCCAAAATCGCCAGGAAAATTTTGCCCTTAATATATTTTGGGCTTGGTGGTGGCCGTTAATTTTAATAGGATTTCCTTTTATTAGTAGATTATGGTGTGCCTTTTGCCCCTTTATGATTTATGGCGAAATCAGCCAAAAAATATCTTTATACTTATTTCCCAGACAACTTAAAAAATGGCCCAGACAAATAGCCGATCGATATAGTGGTTGGTTTTTATTTATTTTATTTGCCCTAATTTTACTTTGGGAAGAATTATGGAATTTAAATAATACTGCTTATCTTTCTGCTTGGTTACTATTATTAATTACTGCTGGTGCTATTATCTGTTCTTTAATTTTTGAACGGCGTTTTTGGTGTCGATATTTATGCCCTATTGGGGGTATGAATGGCATGTTTGCTAAACTTGCTATCACGGAATTAAGAGCACAACAAGGAACTTGCTCAGCAGAATGTAACACCTACCAATGTTATAAAGGTGGCCCAGCTAAAGGAGAAGGCATGGCCACCAATGGTTGTCCGTTATATTCCCATCCTGCCCAATTAGAAGACAATAAAGATTGTGTTTTATGTATGACTTGTTTAAAAGCTTGTCCCCATCGTTCAGTAGAATTTAATTTACGTCCTCCCGGCATTGAATTATGGACCAGTCATACTCCTAAAACTTATGAAGTGGCCTTATTATTTTTACTGCTGAATTTGGTCTTTTTACATCATTTACCAGCAATTGAAACTCAACTAAACTTTAATTTTCATCTTGACTTATTTACTCATCATTTCATAGCTGCGATCGCGGTTTTATTCTTACCAATTCTCCTACCTTTGTTGGCTTATTTTTTAATCAACTTAGTTTGTCAATGGCAGAATATTAAGTCTAGGAAATTTATTGAACTTGCCTATGGTTATTTACCTTTAGTATTAGCAGGAAATTTAGCTCATTATTTAGATCTAGGATTAAACGAAGCAGGAAGAATTTTGCCTGTAACTATGGCAACCTTTGGCTTAGCTGGTAATAATTTACCAATATTAATAGCTGATCCTGCGGTAATTACTTTTTTACAAGGAACTAGTTTAGTTTTTGGTGTTTTGTGCTCTGTAATCTTAACTCAAAAAATTGCACGCCAGTCCCTGAAGTTTTTGATACCCCAGCATTTAGTAACTATTATGTTTGCTTGCTTTATGAGAGCAATTATTTAATTTAGCTATAAAAGTTATCAACTCAGATGGCAGCGGACGAAATACAAGCATCTTTAAGATAAGTCATAATTTCCCGATGAATATCGCTATTAACCCGAATTCCCCGCTCACCATCTTCAAGACGAATATCATCTACATAATAATTAAGGGTAAATTGAATATAGGTATGACCTTCATCATGCTTAACCCTTTCCATGCGAATTTCTGGTTCTTGCCATTCACTACGAGCTTGTTTAAAACGTTCCCTTAACCATCTAACTAATCCTTGTACATAGTCATCTAGTCTAGTTTCCTGTTGTTGGGGATAGAGGATTTGGTTGTAGAGTCTGGACACTCGTTTTTTGAGTAAATCAATTTTGCGTTCCCAAATTTCTGGTAAGACATACTGATCCTGATGGACAATATTGGGATCTTCGAGCCAAATTCGATACCATTCCCTTACCAAATTGATTAGGTTATCTGCCTCTGTACTTTCTTCAAGGGTGAACTTAGTCTGAATTTGCAGAGGATTGAGAAAAGGAAGCATAAATTTCGGTTTTTTCGCTGATTCCTCTCGGATTTCTAAGCCAATTAAATCTAATACTTCTTTGAATTCCATTTGAATAGTTTCTATATCTTCAGAATTTAAACCGCCTTTTTCGATAAAACTAAGGGTAAGGGTTAAAGCTTCTAAAGTCTGTTCAATTTCTTCAAGTTTGAAATTAACTTCGTTTTCTGCAGCTAGTCTCGCTTTGCCGTTTTCTTTTTTTTCCACAAAACTATCCGCATACTTATCTTCCGTCCAATTATAGTAGTTATCTATGCGATCTAATTTAATATTAATATTGCCTAAAGTATCTGGATGTGATTGAATAACCTCTTTCATAATTCTTTTAGCTGCTTCAAGATCACAATGGGGGGTTAACTCAATCACGGTAGAGTAATATACTGGCTCAATGGGACGACTTAAGTTAGTAATCTTGTGAGACTGAACCACGCTATTAGGAATATAGACCTCTGTATGACTTTCAAACATATAAACTTGGGTAACACGTACCCCAATTTTCCGCAGAATACCTAAAGCACTTTTACTCCCAGATTCAGCTTCAAAACGCAACACATCGCCGAACTGAAAGGGACTATCAATTAGCAACACAATGCCACTAAAAAAGTTAGCCAAAATATCCTTAACTGCGAAACCGATGACAAAAGTGGCGCCCCCCAAAGTTAACCATATTCCCGTTAAATCAATTCCCAAACAATACTGTACAATTGCCGAACCCCCAATTAAAAAAATAACAATCGGCGTAACACCTTCTAATAATGGGAGCAAGACATCGTCCCACATAGCTTCCGTTTTTTCTGCATATTCTTTGAGATAATAAAGAATAACTTGTTTAAATAGCTGATTTACCCAGTAACTTAGAGCAATGATAATAGTCGCTAAAAGTACATTATCTAGCCAAGCAAAATTTTGATGAAAAGCAAAATTATCAAAAGTGAACTTGAGACAGAACAGAATGAATATCGTTAATGCTGGATAAGCAGACACATTTAAAGTAACGAGGGCAATATCTCTTTCTAGCTTGCGAAAAATAGTTCGGAGAATCCGAAAAATTATTACATATAACCCATAGGTACCAATCGCGGTAATAATAAGCTTGATGAAAATCAGCAAAATATCATTTGAAAAAAAAGGGATCACAGCAAGAATCATCCTACAAACAAATTGGCAAATTAACTGATATTAAATATAGTTATTAAGTACTTAAGCAATTAGATTAAATTTAAATATAGTAATCCTATTTCATTTAAGAGACCTCAGCATTGTTAAAGGAAGCAGAAAGAAAAAACAAAAATTCTCACAATTCATTTTGAATTGCTATGTCTAAAATAGTTAGGTGCTAAAAAATATTGAAATAAGCCACAGCTAATTGTGGCTCGATCTCACTATTAGCTCTCTTTGAAGTTACTCGATCTCTAACTTCAAACTAGGCAAAAATTTCTGTAAATTTTTTAAGGATTTACCCTGCCAAGGCATTTCATTTGACCCTAAAATTACCAATTTGACTCCTTTCTTTTTACGCAACCCCAAAACAAATTTCGAGAGCATACTAATCCCAGAACTATTGAGAAATTCTAATTTCCTTAAGTCCAAAGTCATTTGATTTGGTTCGGAGGTAACAATATTATTTAATAGATTAGCGATGGGTGCATATTCTTTAGGACCTCCCAAGCTTAACAAACCCGTAAAATCAACTTTGGTTGATTCTGAGTCGTACTGAACTGCATAATCTTTGTCTTTAATTTCTTCAATTGCCATCCTAGTCTTGCTCCTTATCAATTTGAAATTAGCTTAATTGCTCTAAATTTATCCTATACTGTTAATTGAACCATCGTAGTTACGGTATAAGTTTGAGGTTCTGTACTTAGGGTTTCAAAGTTCCAGCCTAGTTTGCCTGAGTAATCATTAATCATGGTCAAAAAACCCAATCCCGAGCCTTCTGAATCGTCTTCTTCCAGACTTTTCTCGACTTGCATAACATATAACTCTTCAGGATCAGAAGCAAGTAGTTTTGTTAAAAAGGTTTGAAATTTAGCTACTCCTTGAGCGGTAACGCTATTTGTTGCATAAAGAACAACTTTGACCTCAGCATCTTCCTTCTTGATATTCTGTAAAAAGTAAATGCCAAATTTGACTTTCAAATTACACTCTAGATCGCTAAATTTCATGGCATTTTCTAGTAACTCGTTAGCAACATAACTAACTGCACTTTTTCTCTCTTTAATTCGGCGATCGCAATCTCGATCATCTTCATCAGTTGGCAAAAAAGCTGAGAAATAATCTGCCACAAATTGAGCGGATAAACGATTGTTTGACCATCGTTGTCTAATAGAACGTTTGGTGGGAGTAAAGGTCATTTCTAGAGAATCGAGTTCGCTGGGCAATTTTTCAATGTAATCTCCGAATATTTTTTGCATAGTTAGTAAAACCTATTAACGTATTTTATTGCCGTTTGAGTACTACTAAAGTAATATCATAAAATACTTTTTTGTTCGCCAATAAATTTTCTCACATCATCAACCACAGCTTGCTTAATTTCTTGAGCAGTAAGCTGCCAATTGTGACTGAAGTTCTTTGAGCACAATTTCCAAGTTTCGTTCCTCTAGGCATAAGTCATTAATCATTTTTCAGTTATGGTTATGATGATGTTTGAGTCCCTGGCATAGCTAACTCCAAAACTCATCCAAATCAATCTCTGCCATCTCTTGCTGCACTTCTTGAAAGTAGCTGCTTTCAGTCAGTGTCGCTACTTCTTCTTTTCGTTTTTTCTGGTCAATTTCAATTTTCAGTTCCTCTAATTGTCGTCTCAATTCATCTTCTCGGCGCTTGCGCTCCGTAATGTCCTGCACAATGCCTTCGTAATACAATACGTTGCCGTTATTATCTTTTACCACACGGGCATCAATTTCAGTCCAAATAATGCTGCCATCTCTGCAATAACAACGGTACTCAAAACCCTTGACCGTATCCTGTTTGGTTAGCAGTTCTTTAAATTCAGTGCGTTTTTCTGGATCGACATAAAGCTGCTCACTAATATTGGTGATGCTTTCAATCATTTCTTGCGGTGAGTCGTAACCATAAATTCTTGCCAGGGCTGGATTGACGCTAATAAAACGACCTTCGGATGAGGATTGGAAGATGCCTTCGAGAGCATTTTCAAAGATGCTGCGATAGTTTTCCTCGGCTATTCTTAAAGCTTCTTCAGCGCGTTTGCGATCGCTAATATCCAGCCCCATTCCCAACAGATACAGCTCGTCATCAATGAGAATACGACGACCCATCACATAGTAGGGAATTTTTTCACCTGTTCTGGTAAAAAGTTGGGTTTCTGCGCTGCTTTCTCCCTCTTGAAATACCATCTCTATCCGCTGGGCAATCATTCCGCGATCTTCTGGAACAATTGTGTCTAGCGCAGTAAGCTCCTGCATATTCTGGGAAGAATAGCCCAAAACTTGCTGTAAGCGCTCGTTCCAGCGCACTAGATTTCCCTGACGATCATAGAGGTAAAAAACACCTGGGACACTCACGATCAACATATCAGAAAAGGACTTCTCTCGCTGCAATTGCTCCTCCCGTAATTTGATGGTTTGCATGGTTTGAGTAAAGACTCGTGCCAGTCGTCCCAGTTCATCGGTACGGGCAGAGACATCGTTCAGGCTCTGAGGATCGAAGCAATCCTCCTCCACCGCAGCAGCGGCAGCTGTCACTTTGTTGACCTGAGCGATGTAGCCGAGCAGATTCTGATTTTTCTGGAGAATCTCATTTTCGAGATTGGTCGAATGCTCCGTAACTGTTTCCAGCAAGAGTTCGAGTTCCTCGTTGGCTTCATTGGCATCGTCTAGTTGTTTTTGTAGCCTGTCGATCTCGGCTTGTAGGGGGTTACTGTATTGCGGATCTCTAATGTTCATCAACCTCAAATTATAATTTTTTGCTAAAACGTAAACTTCATCCGCATTCAAGTCTTCTAAGGCGAGTCCTTCTAAAAATCGGGAAACATCTAGTTGGAGCTGGCTTAACTGTTTCCGAAGCGGGCTGGCAAGGCTTTCTCTCACATACAGATTCTCGTTGCGCCCCCAGGTGCGGTAAAGCCAGAGGGTACTGAGAACTGCGATCGCTAGATTATAAAGATATTGCCAGGGCAACGGCAGTAGTAAGATGAAGGGACGACCGGCAAATACAAAGAAGAAGTTAAAAACAAAGAAGGTGCAGATTGTAAAAATTCGGTGTTGAATTTGTTCTTGACTGAAAGGTTGCTGCTGCTTTAAAAGGTAAGCTTTGTAAAGCTTTTCCAGTTTCCGTCCCAAGAGATAGCTGCCTATGGTAAACAGACCTAACGTGAGGGGAACTGCTAGCAGCTTGGGAATTTGTATCGGGTGGTTAAACAGGTAAAATCCAGGACTCAGCAGCGTGGCAAGTTGATTTTCTTGATGCGCCCAAGCACCAGAAAAATAGTAATCCCAATTGCCTGCATAAAGGTAATAGTAACAAGCATAACCGATGACTAGTCCCACATAACTGTAGTAGAGCCATCGCTGTTCGGATTTAGTAATGCCATCCCAGTAGGAACGCTCGGCATCAATGTCAATACAAGGACTCTGACAGGCAACACAAGCACTTTGCTCCCTACCATCTGGTTTGACAACACGGCACATCGATTGGGTGATGGTTTGGCTATGGTCTTCGTGAGCCTTACTGTTGAACAGTCCTCTGGGTTCGCCATAGATTTTCTGTACGGGAGCCATCGGACAGAAATACTGACACCAAGATTTTCCTCTGTAAAAGTAGCCTACGGCGATCGCCGCTAAAATAGTACTAATTAAAAAAGTTCCCAATATTAAACGGTTAGAATTGACAAACAAAATCCGACTGCATATGCCTAGATAAAGTAAGCCAAATTGCAAATATGTATGATTACGAGCTAACCAAGAATTTTTAGGAACTTTGGCTAACTCGTAGCGAACTTTTCCTGTTTTTGTATTAACTCGCCGACGCTGTCGCTGCCAGCCTAGAGCTCGCGGAATTTGTGAGAGAAACGACAGCGGACAAATTCGCCGCCAGAGTTCGTGTCCAAAAACCAACAAAATAAAAATGCCAAGGGGAACAATCGCTCCCCAAAATAGGGCTGCTCCCAAGGGGTAAGGTTTTTCTTCTAGGCAGATTCCTTGAACTTGCACGCAGATGTCTGGATGAATCCGCAGGGGACTAAGCTGGTTATGGGGTTGAGTGAACCAAGGAGAGATGGGATCATAAAACAAGGAAAAGATCAGCAGTAACCAGCCGCTAGCGATCGCCCATCGCACTCGGTGCATTGTTTGTTCCGACACTTTGGCAAACATATTCTTGCATTCTCCTTTTACTTATTACCTATTACCTCCGCCTACCAATCATCAACCGATCCCCCCTCAATCCATTCCTGTAAATTCTTTTCTGGTTGAGCAACATTGAATAAGTGCAAACCAAAATCTTTTGACAGGTCCTCGCAAACCTTGATCCCTCTGACACTATTGCCTTTGGCATCAAGCAAGGGAGAAAAAGTACCGATTCCCAACTTACCTGGTGCTACAGCGGCAATCCCACCCCCTACACCGCTTTTGGCAGGCATCCCAATCCGATATGCCCACTCGCCAGAAGCATCATACATGCCGCAGGTCAGCATTACAGTTACGACATCCTGAACATAACGTTCATCGATCGCCCTTTCTTTCGTTACAGGATTAATCCCGCCATTTGCTAGGGTTGCCGATAGCATCGCTAGATCGCGAGCATTCACCATAATCGAGCATTGCTGAAAGTAAAGATCTAGGGTTTCGTCAATTTTTTCGCTCACCATGCCAAAGTTGAGCATTAAATAGGTCATTGCTCGGTTACGGTTACCTGTTGACTTTTCTGACAAAAATACGGGCACATTGATGTCGTGATCCCGTCCCGTATAGCGTTTGAACATTGCTAGCACTCGTTTAAGCCGTTCGGTGCCATTTTTCCCTTTAATTAAATCGGCTGTTGCGATCGCTCCCGCATTGACCATGGGGTTATAGGGACGATTGGTTGCTTCATCCAAGACAATCGAGTTAAACGCTTCCCCAGTCGGCTCGACACTCACCTTACTATTGACATATTCTCGTCCATAATCTTCCAGTGCCAAGCCAAAGATAAATGCCTTGGATATGGATTGAATAGTAAATAACTGATCGCATTCTCCCACCTCAAAAATTTGCCCGTCATTGGTCACCACGCAAATGCCAAACCACTCTGGTTTTGCTAATTCCAGTTCGGGGATGTAGTTGGCAATCGCACCATCGTTGAGGGATTGATATTTTTCGTGTAGATCGTTTAAATAATTTCGAAAGGGTGACGTAACTGCCGTAATAGAACTGGCCAGGGACTGTAAATCTCCGAGATCTGACATTCTGCCTACACCCCCGCAATTTGCTGTGCCACTTTACGGAATTCCTGACTTATGGGATGTTCAGGATATTTCACACAAAACACTCCTTCACTGGCAAGTTGAACTACATCCTCCGACAAGGGAAACACCCCCGCCACCTTTTCACTATAGGTTTCCTCGACTTTCTGTTGAAGGGCATTCAGATTTAGTTTGCTGTGAGCCTTGTTGATTGCCAACAGCATTTTGCGAACTCTCAGTTGTCTTGCCACATCCACTGTGACAGCGGTTCCCTGGTAATCTTGCTTGTCGGGGCGCAAAATTAGCAGCAAGACATGGGAAATGGCGATCGATAAAAAGGTTTCCTTTGACAGTCCTGGATGGGTATCAATGAACAAATAGTCTAACCCAAGTGCCTTGACCAAGCGACGAAACCCATCATTCATCAGCTTGACATCGTAGCCATCTTTTAAAATACGGGCAATATCATCGGCTTTGACGCTAGAAGGAACTAGATAGAGTTTGTCGTTTCCCTCCACACCAATATTGGCACTGAGATCGTAGGCAGCATCTTCGATCGCACATTCCCCCCAGAGGTAATTGTTCAGAGTTTTATGAGTTTGCTCTGGCTCTAGACAGAACAGGTTATGAATACCAGGTGAAGGGACATCTGTATCTATTACACCAACCCGATTACCTTGCAGCGCAACCGTCGTTGCTAAGTTAGCAGTAAAGTTAGACTTTCCTGTGCCACCTCGATAGGAGTGTATCGAAACAACTTTAGGCATATCGTATACTAATCATGCATAAGGATCTTATCAATTAAAGTATCAGATACTAAGTAAAAGTTTTTGATTATCAAAAAAAAATCAATATTTCTTATTCAAGAGTGATTTCATAGTGGATATGGGATGCGATCGCTACAATCAGCTGCCAGAACAAAAGTTAAAAATTACCAGACTAGATTCCTTAAGATTTTACAAGTTTTGACATATTGAGGCTAATGGTAGTCTAAATTCGCAATTCATTTGATTCTGCTCTTTAGTTTCAGTTAATTTATAAAAAAAAGTCTTCAACTTTTATTAATTGAAAATCAGTAATCGATCTTCAAGATTAATTTACAATAATTTGAAAACCAAATAAATTCTAAAGAAAAATATTAATATACTAATCGGTATTTTATTATTTGGTGAATCTTTACTGATATTAAAGTTAGAAATTAAGATTTCTACTTAACAAGAGTACCATTATTTAGATAGTTTTTCTATAAAGATGAATAATAAAGAACTATTAGCACAGAGTATGGCTTTTTTAATGCAGACAACGCCAGAGACTGCTTTGGGGAAACTGCTTGATTTTTGTCTAGCTGCCAAGGTTGATCCTGATAATTCCGGGAAGACCGCCTTAGAGTTTGCGTTGGAACTTCTGGACAATCCTGAAAAACTTGCTCGTTGGACTTCGGATGTAATTGATAGTGATAACGATTTTAGCGTAGATGAAATGATTGCTCTAGAACAAATCCCTGTGAAGAATCCTAAAAACTTTATGAATCAAGTATTTGCAGAGTTAGAAAACTTAGAAAGGCAGCGATCTAAAAATTGAGTTCAGTTTACTGTTGTTTAAGTACAACTAAAGCAATATCATCAAATACTTTTTGCTTCTCAATAAAATAGAATCTAAAAACTAAATTGCATTCGTAAGTTATCAATGTAAATATGAGGATTGTCTTCAAAGTTATAGGGATTAGCAACTAGATAAAAAGCATAGAACAGATGCTAGATTATCAACAAAGCTCTAATTTATACCGCTCCACTCCCGTAAAATAGGTAAAACAAAGCTGATCGGAGAGCGCTGTTCTACGGTAACCCTGACAGTTGTAGTGGTTCCTGGGGAAATTTCTAACTGTGGCCCATCAGAAGATGACCAACTATAGCCACTAAAGGTTGTTGAGTCTGGCTTTAATTGAGCGATCGCTTCTATTTTGCCCCCTGCTTCACCCATCAATTGTTTTACTACTTCAGGATTACCCACCACAGAAGTCGCCCCTTCAGAGGTCACAGGAAAAGGAGAAACCTCCGTAATTGCCCCGACAATTCCCCCATATCTGGTTCTTTTTACTATATCTGGAGTAAGCGAAATCACCATTCCTGGTCGAATTTTCTTGCCATCTTCAACAGCAAAATAAGTAACTCCCATCATCTCCCTGGCTTCTTTGCCGGTTTGCAGGTTACCCAAACGAGTCCCAGGGTTAACATATTGTCCCACCGTGGCAGTTATTTCTACTATGCATCCAGCGTGGGGACTTTTAATAATACTCTTATCTGCTACTTCTTTTTGGAGTCTGGCGATCGCTTGTTTAACTTCCTGAACTTGATTTTGCTCTCTATTATTAGCTTCAAGGTTATCCTGTTCTAGTTGTTTACTAAGGCTATCTAATTTTTCTAACTCAGTACTAATTTGAGTAATATTGTTGAGATTTTCTCGATATCTTTGTTGTAGTTCCGTTTCCTGTAACCGTAACTGTTGCAACTGGGCTTGAGTCTCCGAGATCTGCCGACGACTTTGCCGATATTCTTGTTCTGCTTGTAAAACCCGTTCTTGGGAAATTGCTCCTAATTTTTGCAATTCTTGTTGCTTGGTAAGTCTTTGTTGGAGTATGGGGGTTAATTCTTCTGCATCCTTGAGACTTTGCTGGAGACTGCGGCGTTGTTGAGCAATGCTATTCAACCCATCCTCTTGCAGACGAGGAGTCAATTTTTGAGCAGCTTGCAACTTTTGTTGTAAGCTGGTGCGCTCAGCGGTAATTGTTTCTCTTTCTAACTTAGTTCTTTGTTGCCGTAGTAAAGTAGTTTTTTCTATTTGTTGTGTCAATTGACTTAGTTTATCCCGTTGTTGTTGTAATTGTTGTTTTTTATCTGAAGGATCAATTATGGCTAAGATTTCATCCTTTTCTACGCATTGTCCATCTCTAATGTTTAAAGCTTTTAACTGTCCAGAAATAGAGGATTGTAACTGTACTACCCGACGGGGATTAATCAATACTCCCTTTCCTGTCACTGTGATAGGGATCTTACCAAAGATGCTCCAGAGTATAGCTAATAGTCCAAAAACTACTAATCCGCCTAAAGGTAACCAATCCTTGGGGCTAACAACTTGCATTAATCTATCTAGTTTTTCTGGGGAAGAGAGACGATCTAATGCTTGTTGACGAAAGATTCTACGTTTTTTCTCAGAGCTTTTTTTCTCAGACATTGATTATAAGTACTTAGGAAATCATTTTCCCAATATGTTTTAAAGTACCCAAAACAGTATACAAATCATTTTCACTTTTTAACAGAGAAAATTCATCTGAGAGGGCATACTGTTTAGTTTCTCTTAGTATCAGTTTGAGAAAAATAAAATGACTGCCATTGGTCACCATTCCAAATACAGATTGCTGCTGATTCGGCGTTGCCACCATATAAGATAGAGCTTGAGCAATGCCATTTTTGAGAGAAAAGCCGGCTTGTTTAGATTCTATTACCAGCACCCAAATAAGAATAGCATTTCATAGCAGATTACATAGTTGAGACGGGGAGCGTTTTCGCTTTGTGGTTGAGAATATGCGATCGCCGATTAATTAATGACATTAAAAGCTAATAGAAGTAAGTAAATATAGCTAGGTAAATATACCAAAAAATATTTTCAGATTTTTGCTATCTTTTTGTATTAACCAATGATATATTAAGACAATATTACGAGTAAGTAAATTTACGGAAAAATATCCAAATCATGAAGGATAAAAAGTTACAACCTAAGCAAAAAGTCACCCAAACTCCCAAAACTATCAAGCTTTCCAAATTATCAGTGAATGAATTAAAACAAGTCAGTGGTGGATGGGGTTGGTCTGGCTTTTGGTAATTTGTTTAATCACTATAATATATAGCTTAAGCTATGCCATTTTTCAGGGAAAAGCTGACTTGTTTAGACTCTATTCCCAGCACTCAAAACTGTTCCTGAATCACAGGCACATCAATTTTTGAGTGAAGAGATCTGAGCTTTCTTAGACACACTCTCTTTAGGCGGAGGGTGTTTGCTGTTTGTGTCTTAAAATACGCGATCGCCTATTAATTAATGATCTCAAAAGCTAATAATACAATTAAATATAGCTAGGTAACTATACCAAAAAATATTTTCAAATTTTGCTATCTTTTTGTCTAAATCAATGATATATTAAGAAAATATTACAAGTAAGTAAAACTACGGAAAAATATCCAAATTATGAAGGATAAAAAGTTACAACCTAAGCAAAAAGTCACCAAAACTACCAAGCTTTCCAAATTATCATTAAATGAATTGAATCAAGTTAATGGTGGTTGGGGTTGGAGAGGCTCTTGGTAATTTCTTTGTCAAAGTGAGATTTAGTAAGAGCCAAGTTTTATCTTGGATTTTCCCAAGATAAACAAATCTGACTAATAAATCCAGCAATTCACATTTTTAAGTTTCATGACCTAAAAACCCTTGTCGTGCAAGGATTTAAAAACATTCTGTTGTAAATGAATTTAACAACAGAATGTTGTTGATGGAACTTGGTATTTACTCCATTAAGAGTAAGTTCTCTAACTGAAATTACTTATCCCATCAAGATTAGAGAATGATTATTTAAATTGCGGATTTTAGGATGAACAATCTAGGAAATTAAGATTTGGAAATGATGTTAAATTTATTGCATATTTTATAGTCGTGCTCCCGTTTGATTTTGAGTTTCTAGAATATGCTATTGCCGATTAATTAATGATATTAAAAGCTAATAGAGGGAAGCAAATATAGCTAGGAAAAAATACAAAAAAATATTTTCGTATTTTTACTATTTTTTTGCCTAAACTAATGATATATTAAGAAAATATTACAAGTAAGTAAAACTACGGAGAAATATCCAAAATATGAAGGATAAAAAGTTACAACCTAAGCAAAAAGTCACCAAAACCACCAAGACTACCAAGCTTTCCAAATTATCATTAAATGAATTGAACCAAGTCAATGGTGGTTGGGGATATAGGGGTTGGTGGTAATTTGTTTGTGAAGGCAGGATTTAGTAGGAGTTAAGTTTTATTTGGGAATTTCCCAAGATGAACAAATCTAACTAATAAATCCAGCAATTAACATTTTTAAGTTTCATGACCTAAAAACCCTTGTCGTGCAAGGACTTGAAAACATTCTGTTGTAAATGAATTTAACAACAGAATAAGGAATTATTACAAGTAAATAAAACTAGGGAGAAATATCCAAAATATGAAGGATAAAAAGTTACAACCTAAGCAAAAAGTCACCAAAACTACCAAGCTTTCCAAATTATCATTAAATGAATTGAACCAAGTCAATGGTGGTTGGGGATATAATGGTTGGTGGTAATTTGTTTGTGAAGGCAGGATTTAGTAGGAGCCAAGTTTTATCTTGGAATTTCTCAAGATAAACAAATCTGACTAATAAATCCCGTATTCACATTTTTAAGATTTCATGGCCTAAAAACCCTTGTATGACAAGAGTTTAACAATTCCTAAAGATATTACTGAATCGGTATCCTAGGGCGTAGTATGCTATTGCTATACGCCCCTGTATTATGGATGATTAAGCTGGCTCAATTAAGCAAAGTGAACCATCGTCTCATTGTGCTATTGAGCGATTGCTTCTGCTTCTGCAAAGCAGCTAGTAGCGCCGGCGCACAACTCTAGTTCGTTGAGCGTCAATTTTTGCAGTTCCTGAACCTTTTCCGGTTGCTCTTCAGAAGATGGTTTGGGCTTCTGAGATAGATTGGGAATTTGAACCACTGTTTCATTGTGATTAGAACTTAATACCCCTCCAGCGATCACTTCTAGTTCGGCAAGGGTCAATGTTTGCAGTTCCTGAACTTCAAACTGCTGAGGTTCAGGAATTGGCTTCTGTTTATTTCTCTAATACACAAACAGAACAGTGCCTTGGAAGTATAAGCTTTCCGTCACGGAAAAGTTATGGTTCCAGTTACAACAACACAATAAATTCTTAACTAATGTAAGAGGACAGGACTGGCTGGAATCGAACCAGCGACCCAGTGCTTCAGATTAGTGTAGGTTTCCCTACTCTCTGGACTATCTCTTCACCATAGACGAGGCTAATCAGTCCTTAGGTGGTGGCCGTTATGTTAGGGGATGATCGCTAATTATGCTGCCAAAGAAATACTCTGTTTGTTCCCCATAACTAGTCTCTGCACCTTCTCTACCAGAGTTTATAGAGCTTGGCTCAAGATTACCCTATCTAAATTGTTTAGACTTAGGCTTCCTTGAATTTGACCACATTCATTTATAAAGTTTCCTTTATAATGCCCGATCGCTTTCAGGAGGCACTTGCTCTATCCTACTGAGCTACAGCCCCAAATTAAATACTCTTAGATCTTAAACTATAAAAGCGATTCAAGTTGGTTATTTGGTGATTAACAAAATTTTTGTATAGAAAACTTTACTTAATTAATAATTATTGCAACAAGAGTTTATGATTATTGAAACAATAAGAATTATCTCGATTAAGAGATATACACGACAAAACAGGAGAACTCAATTTTGACTTATATGACATTACTTGCTGCAGCTTATGTCCCTACTACCGTACAGTGGAGTCCTAAAGTTGCCATTGTTATGATTATTTGCAACATTATTGCGATCGCTTTTGGTAAATATACCATGCAAAATACTAGTGCTGGCCCTGCTTTACCCTCTTCTGAGTTTTTTGGTGGCATGGGATTACCTGCATTATTAGGTACTACTAGTTTAGGTCACCTGATTGGTGTAGGAGCCATTCTAGGATTAGCTAGTATTGGTGCACTATAAAAATTCGTAGCAGATCTTTCTTGTTGTTGGGGATAAGTGTTTTGTTCTTATCCCTTTCTCTTTGTCGATCAAAGAAGGTCAATAATTAAGTCTTTACCGAGATATTCCAGTCCTCTACCTGAGGGGCGAACAACCCGTTAAAAAGGTTTAGCTTCTAATGAAAAGTAGAAGCCATTTTCTTGAAGAGAATCCCCTGCAGTTTCAATGTCGGAAAAAGGAATCCCCCAATCAAGGCGCACTGTGAGATCGTCTTTAATATTTAGTCTTAAGCCTAAACCTACAGAAGCTATAGTACTACGGGGCTGATTTAACTCTCTGCCAGTATTCCAAATGCGCCCAAAATCAATAAAGGGAATTAAATCTAGAGTAATTTGGGATTCGGCAAGACGGAGCAGATTTTGCTGAATTTCTGTAGAAATAAAAAATCCATTATCTCCGATGAGAATATTTTGGGCATAACCGCGTACAGTATAGACCCCACCAACGCTAAATTGTTCTAACGGAGATAACCCATCATTGGAAAATTGAATGCCCGATCTGATTAAAATCGCTGTGTTGCTTCCTAGTAATCTGTAATAGTTGGCTTGTCCTGCCCAAGCGACAAATTCACTATCTTGTTGGTCAGGGCTGGTGTTCGAGTCAAAAGCATTAATACCCACACTAAATTGCGATCGCAAATTCCATACTTGTTGCTGATTCCGATTACTATAGTCTTGCAGAAAGCGAATTGCCGTCACTTTGGTCTTCCCCTCATCATCTGAAGCCCCAGAAGGACTAGGAAATGGTAGGCCATCGAGAAAAGTTGCTCGCGAATTGGTATGGATGAAACTAATTCCTGCGGTAAATTCTTGGGTCAAAGATTTATATAGTTCGTAGGAGTATTTCACTTCATAGTTACTAATTTGATTCTCAATATCTAAGACATCAAAGGGTTTTTGAGTTAAATTATTGTCGAAATAACTATAGGTTAATTTAATTTTGCCTTGGTAATTATTAGTGGGAAATTCATAACTAAGATTATTTAAGGCGTTGGTCCCATCTGTATTAAGATAAGCAATCTTGAAGCGATCGCCAAAACCTAAAAGATTTTCTTCATTTAATTCTAATTGACGGCGAAATGTCCCCACACTACTAACGCGATAGTTATCGAGATTTAAACCAATCGAGAAATTATCAGGCTGTTCTGCTACGGTGACTTCTAAAATACTGCTATTGGGTTTGATTCCTGCGGATAATTCGGCGGAGACATCGGCAATTAAAGGATCTACTTGTAATAGTTGTAAAGCTTTGAGTAATTGATTCTGATTTAATGGGGGCTTAGTTGCTCTCGCTAATCGACTACGGATGTAATTGGGCTTAAGCTTTTTTAAGCCGATAACCTGAATTTCGCTAACGGTTCCTGGAATAATCTCGACTTTTACAGTGCTATCCACGATCGCTTGAGGAGAAATAATCGCACCAGAGGTAATATATCCCGCATCGATATAAAGTTGGGTAATGATTCTCGGTACTTGGAGTAATTCGACAAAAGAAATTGGTCTGAGAGTATATTCTTGAATCGCATCTTCAATTAATTGGGGATCGAGAACTGTATTGCCAATAATCTCAAATTTTTTAACGATAATTGTTCCGGGAATATCTGGAGGCTCTAAAGGAATCGATGGGGGAACGGTTTCTAGTGGGGGGTTGGTTGGTGGTAAAGGGGATAATGGTTGAGGACTGATTGGGGCGGGAGTTTCTGGAGAGGGCGATGGGGCAATTGTTTGAGCCTTAATTACCAGAGGGTGAGAACAAAAAGTGACAACAGAGATGATCAATATTTTGACAAGAGATGACAACTCGATCTGTCTCATTAAGAGCGATCGGTTCTGATCAGGCATAACGGAATAAAAAAATTGGGCAACCAAGATTATACTAAATTAAACCCCATCCAGCTTAAAACCTCTAGTTAGAAGAGGTTTATGTCTCTGGACATCTCGTTTGCGCTAAGATGCCAGTTAAAAATAGCAAGGGATTTAGTAAATATCAACCTCAGCCAATAAGTACCCAGGAAAAATTGTTGAGACATTTTTCGGTTTCTGCGGTGATTTTTTGATCAATGAATATACTATTAGCTTAGGGGTACATCGCGATATTCCCTTACTATTCGCTGTTAGCAATTATAGTTAAATTAAATATTTGATGCTTTAACCATGATTCGGTTTAAATCTTGGCAATGGCTAGTTTTAATAATTCCCGTCGTCTTACCGGTAACTTTTCTCTTAATCGCTGCGGGTTATCAGATTCATCAATGGGGAATTAATTGGATTTGGGGCATATTTATCCTAATCTTCGTGGGTTGGCGTTGGTTATTGGCGAAATGGACTCAGTCAGCAAATGGGGATTTAGAATCAGCGGTTCAACAAATTACCCAGGAAATGGCGGCTAATGAGGATATCACAATCGCGGATACAGAAATTAGCAATCAAATAGAATCTGCTCTGGCAAATATTCTCCAAAAATCCCAATCTGACCCAATTATTTGGCAAGATTGGCAATTATTTCTCTCTCGATGTCAAGAATTAGTAGTAGAGATCGCGGCTATCTATCATCCTCAGGTAAAACGTCCACTCTTGAATATCTACGTTCCCCAAGCCTATGGTTTGATTCGCGGCACGGTGGATGATATGGATCGCTGGATAAATAATCTCTCTCCCGTACTAAATCAAGCAACCATTGGACAAGTATATGAGGCTTATGAAGTTTATCAACAATTAGAACCCTCAGCACAAAAGATTCAACAAGTCATGAACTGGGCGCAATGGGTTTTCAATCCGGTAGCTGCGATCGCAAAACGGGCGAGTAAAGGAATTAATAGTCAAGCAAATCAACAACTATTAGTTAATTTCAATCAATTATTCCGCGAAGCAGCTTTAAGAAATCTCTGTCGTCAAGCGATCATACTTTACAGTGGCGCTAGTCTGCCGCCAGCTTTTGTGGTGGAAACAGCGACTCCTCCAGAGGAGAAAACGCAAACTGTCCGAGAAATTATTGAACAGGTAGATAGTAGCGAAAAAATTGTTGAAAAACCGATTAATATTCTATTTATTGGGCGTACTGGTGCCGGAAAAAGCAGCCTGATCAATAGTCTATTTAAAACTGATATTGCCGAAGTTGCCGTCTTACCTAGTACAGAACGGATTCAAAGTTATCAGTGGCAAAGTGAAGATTCAGCAGGAATTACCCTCTGGGATACTCCTGGTTATGAACAAGTCGATCGCTCAGATCTCAAAGCATTAGTTTTAGATTATGGGAGCAATGCCGATTTACTGTTATTAGTTAATCCCGTACTCGATCCTGCTCTGCAAATGGATCTCGATTTTCTCAAGGCAATTCAAGAGGAGAATCCTGAAAGAAAAGCGATCGCAATTATTACCCAAATTGATAAGTTACGTCCGATTCGAGAATGGAATCCTCCCTATGATTGGCAAACCGGAGAACGACCGAAAGAAAGATCTATTAGAGATGCAATTTCTTATCGACAAGAAATTTTTAGTAACTATTGCGCAATAGTTTTACCTGTAGTCAATAGTGATTCAAAACTAGAGCGAGAGGCTTGGGGAATTGATATTTTATCTTTGGCCTTAATTGAAGCGGTTGAACCAGCGAAGCAATTGAGATTAGCTCGTTTTTTGCGCGATCGCGAATCCCGTATTGTTGCTGCGGCGCAAATAATTGATCGCTACACAAGGCAAATTACTATCACCCAAGGTGTCATCAGTTTAGCCAAAAGTCCGATCTTACAATTTATCTCGACGATGACAACAGGCAATCCTGCGCTAGCTCACCTATTAGCCCAACAAATTCCTGTGGAACAATCGGGAGTATTTCTCGGTAAATTACAAATGGCTTACGAGTTATTTTCTCTGTTGAGTGATAAGCCGAGTTTTGGTAATTTTGATCTGTTATCTCTTTGGGAATTGTTATTAGAAAATGAAGCTAGTCCCGATCGCAATTCCTGGGCTTTTGGTCATGCTTTAGTAGAATATTGGACGCAAAATTTAACTATTACTCAGTTACGCGATCGTTTTAATTATTATCTTAATTCTTGATCATTAAAACTTATTAACCTTTAGCTAAGTAGGTAGGTGTAACTAAATGGAAAATAGTGATGGCAGGGTGTGGGGTGTGGAAAAACATTCAACAATTAGGTTTTATAAATTATTTAGCCTACCTACTTATTAGGGTTCTTCAGTACTTGCTATGCCAAATTTAAAACTAAAAAGCATAAAGCTTTGGATTCAAAAAATCTCTTATTTTCTAATAACCCCTATATGGTAAGACTTTTTATCTGATTTAACTTTTCTGAGCATACTATGAACGGAAGAGCTGCTGTAATGTTTATGATTACATTAGCGATCGCAATTAGCGTAATAACTAGTGTCGCTGAGCGGAAGTCAAAAGTCAAAAGTCCCGTCAAGCGGAATAATATCAAAAGTTTTTAATATCAAGCGTTCAAGCTATTTTGAATAGTGTGCTTATTTACGCCCATGTCCCCTAATATCATTAATGGCACTAAGCAGCCATCTTTAATATTCAACTACTTTAATAAATCATTAACAGAAAGAAAATCAAAATCAAAAATCTTCAGTATAAATACAATTTTAAAATAATTTAATCAAACAAATATTAAGTTTCTAAGTTATTACGGATCAATATTTTTCGTGACAAATAATCTTTAAAAAAAATTTACCTAATTCCCCCCCCCCCAATTTATCTGAATTTTATCCAATCAATCGAATACTAAGTCATAGTAGATTTAGTATATTCAATACAGATGTTAATTACTAAAATTTTCAGATAATTTAGTCGAAATTATGAAAAATATTAACTACATTTTTAAAAAATTTTCTCAAAGATTTACTCTTAGTTGCTTAGCTGTAACTAGTTGTTTTTTAAGTTCTGTTGCTCAGGCAGGAGCTGCTCCCGATACTAATTGGAGCATAACTTCTACCATGACTGATTGTTATGGTATGGCAGATGAATCTTACGGTGTAAGCGGAACGCCTTGTCAAAACTATCAGGGAGATTTGTACGAAAACTGGAACCCCAATGATGGAGGACATGGCGATACAGACATTAAAACTTTCTCCGTAGGAGAAGACAATACATACTTTTACTTTGAATTAGATCTTAGAGAAAACTGGACTAGTGAATCGAGAAAATATTATTTAGAGATAGAAGCTGATGGTGATGGTCAGTCTGACTACTTTCTTGTCTATCAACCTAAGAGCGATGACCTAGGCTCAAGCTGGAAAAACATAGGTGGCAATGGCGAAATTGAAGTTTACGAAGATCAAAACAACAGCATCGGAGGCAGCAATCCTACGGGAGCAGATAGTGGAGACTCCGATGGTTATGAAGCTGACTTATCTCCGAACCAGAACCTTACCCCAAATGATTTCTATGTTCGCCTAGTCAATGGTAATGTTCAAATGGCTTTAAAGAGAAGTAGAATTGGTTCTCCAAGCAATATTTTGAGTCGTGCTTATGCTTCACAGAATACTAACTTATCGCCAAACAAACTAACCTGGCACGATCAGAATACCTTGAGCGATTTTGATGGTGCTGGTGGATTTGATAGTTCAGCAGGGGCTGATACTAGTACCTGGTTAGAGTTAAATCCTCCTTCTTATATCTATTCTGACTAGTTGCTAGGGTTGCAATATTGAATGCAAAATTTAACCATCGAGCAATTACGCGATCGTTTTCATTATTATCTCGATTCTTGAAGACAGAGGGCAGAAGGGTAAATTTTCTGGTATGCAAACTTAATATTCTCATTCCGCAATCCCTTTTGCCCGTAAGATTTTTCTCAGAGATCGAACTTTCAATACAAACATAAAAAGGTAAACTTATTAAATATTCCTGATCTTTAACGATTTGGAGGCGCTTATTGTCAAATACAAATATTTATCGTACTTATTATCGTGTTCAAACTCCAACTCAAACAGAACAAGATATCGAAATGCAGATCAATAGCTTAGAAATTTGGGGAAAAGCAGCTCAAAATGTCTTTCAAAGTGATATTCCAAAAGTAAAGGCTTATGTGGGCAAGATACCTGAAGGCAAAAAAGGAATTGAATTTACAACTAATATACCACCTGATCCCAATACACCTCCTCATTTAGCGTATTGGAGTGGTAATCGAGAAGGAGTAAAGACTGAAGGGGGTTACGCTAAACTAAAAGTATTGACCATTACTCGTCATCCATAATGACTACAAACTCTATTCAAAATCTAGTTAGATTAGAAGATAGTATTGCTGAAACAGAGCTAGTTGCAATAATTCAGCAAGAACCTACTGAAATCACTAGGTTGCATAAACTTGAATTTCGCCAAAGTTTTGATGATTTGGATTATTTAGTTTTTGCCACTTTGTCCTTACCTTCAGGCAATAAAGTTGCTTTGGTTCGTCATGAGAATTCACCTGCTTCTGGGACTGAGATTTGTGTGAAATACAATCAGTCTAATACCGCTACAGTTCTTAAAGAAGCTCTTTCAGAGATGCATCTTACTTTAGAGGATCTGACCTGGATTCATCCAGAATTAATGATAACTGTTTACTGATAACTGAAAAGTCGTTATATCTTACAGGTTACAATTCGTCGCGCGAGATAAAAGATTTGGATATAGAATTATGGTTCTGGATAGATAAACCCGAAACTCCATACCAGGAAGAAGTCCGCTGTAGCTAAATCGGTTGCGGTGAAAGATATGAATTCGAGTAACTATTGCTGCGATCAAACGAGAAGAACCGCGAATTAATCAGGAGACCGGAGCTTTCTTGCGACCAGTAGTGCGCCTTTGATGATGACGAAAAGAGCCAAAAACTTGTTCTAATTTTTTACTAGATGCGGTTTAGATAGGTAAACGCTGGATATTTTGATTATTGCCCAAGGCAATCATAATTGAACCTTGAGTAAGTTTATATTGAGGTTCAGGATTGGTAATCAAATGATCTTCATGGGCAACTGCTAGAACACTTATGCCATAACGTAGTCTTAGTTGTAATTCCGCTAAAGTTTTCCCATGAAATTCTTCTGGAACTAATACTTCCACAATACTATTGTTGGGGTCTAGTTTAAAACGATCTAGCAGAGCTGGTTTAGTTAAATTCTCTGCTAAAGCACATCCTGCTTCGTATTCAGGGAAAACTACCCTATCGGCACCTACACGCTGTAATAATTTGCCGTGAATTTCAGAAGATGCCTTAGCAACTACACATTTGACTCCAGCCTCTTTGACATTCAGAGTAGTAATAATACTTTCTTGAAGATAATTACCAATCGCGACAATTACGGTATCCATCTCAAAGATACCGGCTTCTTTTAAGGCTGCTGGCTCAGTAGAATCAAGTTGAATTGCATGGGAAGCGATTTTTTGAGTTAAAGCCTGGGTGACTAATTTCTCATCAATATCTGTCCCCAAAACCTCATATCCCATCTGGTGTAAAGAACTACAAACAGCTCTACCGAAACGCCCTAGACCAATCACAGCAAACTGATGATTCTCTTTGCGTAAATTAGTCAAGAATTTTAAGGATTTCAAGTTCACCCCCTTTCACTTAATGCTTTATCTTCTGAACGAATACTATCTTACAGCGATCATTTAAGTTTGTGACCTTCTTATAGTTAACTTTTGAACAAAGGTTTAAGCGGGATGTAAGAGCTATTGGGGATGCTTCAAAAGACAACATGATAATGAATGGATTGTTGTTTATAATCAGCGCATGAGACTTACCATTATATAATCAACCAACTAATAAATTTTCTTTCGGATACTGTAGAGAAGTTGGGCGAGCATCCCCAATAATAGCAGCAATAACCAATAAAATGCTGACTCGACCAATATACATCGCCAAAACTAAGATTAATTTTGCTCCTGTTGTTAAACTAGCAGTAATTCCCATCGATAAGCCAACTGTGGCGAAGGCGGAAATAACTTCAAATAATATTTCGATAAATTCTAAATTAGGTTCTAGAAATGAGATTGCGGTGGTGACAAAAACAATACTTGCACCAGTCCCAAAGACAACGGCAACTGCTTTTAAAATCAAAGTACTGGGAACTTCTCTTTGATAAAGAACAACTTCATCTTTTCCTTCTAGAGCTGATTTTGTACAGTTTAAGAGTACTCTAAAGGTTGTTGTTTTGATACCACCTCCTGTACCACTAGGACTCGCGCCGATAAACATTAATCCCATAGTTAAAAATAAACCAGCAGTACTCATTTTGCCCAAATCAATACTATTAAATCCTGCTGTTCTAGTGGTCATAGATTGAAACCAAGCTGCTAAAAATTTATCTTCTATGCTAATATTTTTCAAGGTTTCAGGATTATTAATTTCGGTTAATAATAAAGCTATTGTCCCAACTAGCAACAGCATTATCGTTGTACTAGTAACTACTTTAAAGTTAAGAGAAAAACAGAATTTAGCTTTTCTTTGAGCTAAGAAGTTAGCTATCCATAGGTAAAGCTCAATAATTACTTGATAACCAATTCCCCCTAAGATTACCAATCCAGAAATGACAATATTAATTAACCAGGAAGATTTGTAAGAAACTAAGCTATCAGAAAACAAACTAAAGCCAGCATTATTCCAGGCACTAACACTGTGAAATATAGAAATCCATAATCCTTGAGAGAATCCCTTTTCAGGAACAAAAACTAGGAGTAGCAGAAAAATTCCTGTAAGTTCTAGAATTAAAGTTGTGGCAATAATAGAACGAACTAAATTACTACTTCCTTGTAAAAAAGGACGATCAAAAGATTCTTGAATCGCAAATTTTTGTCTCAGATCGAATTTTCTGCCTAAGAGCAACATCAAAAAAGTAGTAATCATCATATAGCCCAATCCTCCTAATTGAATTAACAAGAGAATGGTTAATTGTCCCCAAAAGGAAAAATAGCTACCAGTATCTACTACTGCTAAACCAGTAACACAAACCGCAGATGTGGCCGTAAATAATGCCACTACAGGATGAGTCCAAGTACCATCACTGGTAGTAAAAGGCATTAGTAGCAAAAGAGTTCCTACCGTGATGCAAGCTAAGAAACCCAAGCAAATAGTCCTAGCAATAGTCATAAATAATTTAGTTAGTTGTGAGCCTTCAATATTTTAGCTATGGTTGGGCTTAATTCAATAGATGATATTATACAAACGACTGCGCTGCAGTAATCAGTAATTAGGGAATTAAGTCTTGATATGTAAGATTTGAGCTATTTCTAATTGCTAGCTTATTTACGCCTAGAGTCAAGAGATTCCTAATTTTAAGTTTGTTTTTGAATGCTTAACTATTCATTAAATTATTGAGATTATTAATTATGGCAGATTCAATAATGTATCAAGAGGACGGCTATGTGGTTCTCGAAGCAGATAATCCTGAGCAATTTATGACTCCAGAAGAACTACAAGGTAAACTACAAAATATTTTGCGATCTGGACAAGTAACTATTCCTAGAGAAGTTACTAAATTTGAAGCTATTGAAGATCAAGCTAAACATTTGATGGAAAATTATTTTGAATTAGATGTGGGAGAAGATAATTTTTTACAATGGTATGTAGTGCGTTGGGAAAAGTAAACTTAGTTTTTAGTTAATGATTGATCGGAAATTTTTGCTTGATAAATTACATGTTTTGAAAACCAAGTCAGTATGGATAAGACTAATAAGTTTCTTGGTTTGTTTGTCAATAATTTGGTTACCTCTGGCTATTCCTCTTAATTTTATCTTAGCAAGCGATCGCAATTTGGCTACTATTATAATTATGGGCTTGCTCTTGGTAGACTTTATAGTTTTACAAAAATTATGGGGTTACTATGTTTACCAACAACCAAAAATTTTTAAGCGTTATGGCTTAATCCTCAATCGTCTTAATGGTATTGATTTACTTTCTGGCTTGGCAATTGGCGTTACCTTTTGCTGGAGTTTGTTTTTTGTTGAAGCAATTTTAGGTTGGGTGACAATTAATCCTACTGATATTTCCCTAGTAAGAATTGTTGCTGAAGGTTTACTCAGTGCTTTAGGGATTGGGTTTGCTGAAGAGTTAGTTTTTCGTGGTTGGCTATTACAAGAACTAGAACAAGATTATCGTAAAAAAAATTCTTTATGGCTTAATAGTGTAATTTTTGCTGTAGCTCATTTTATCAAACCCTTAGGGGAAATTATTCGTACTTTGGTAACTTTTCCCGCTTATATCCTATTAAGTATGGCATTAGTTTGGGCAAAATGGAGTAAACGCGATCGCTTAGGTATTTGTATTGGTTTACATAGTGGTTTAGTCTGGGGCTATTACATTCTTAATGTGGGAAATTTATTAGAATATACCGGAAAAGTACCCCCTTGGGTAACAGGAATTGATGGTAATCCTATTGCAGGGATTTTGGGATTAATATTTTTAACTGCCCTCGCAATCAAGCAAAACCTGGCACTGCGTCGGCAACAGTTTCTTACTCTTTCTCAGAAATAGCAAAATATCTGCAAAATCTTGGTAAATTGAGCATGAAAAACTTGAATCAGCTTAAAAAGAAAATTACTAATAAAGCGAGAAAAGCTACTAAAAAAGTGACTAAGGTAGTTACCAATCGCTCTCCTGGGAGGGGACAATCTATGAGTGAACATGACAAAATTGTTTTCGATCTTAAAGGCTATCTAATTAAGCCAGCGGTACTAAGTGAAAGTGAAGTTAAAGTTTTGAGAGACTTTGTATTGCGCCAGAAGAATGAGCCAGAATCTTTAGCGCCTCATGAGCGGCAGTTACCTGGGGGACCTTTTGCTGATCTAATAGATCATCCTGTGGTAATGGATATTTTATTAAATGTTATCGATCCAGATATCGAAAAAATTCGTCTCGAAAATGTTTTTCTTAGTTACCGTGAGATGGGAGAAAGTGAGTGGCAACCTCATGCAGGAGGACAGACGACTAATCCTAACTATGCTTATAATTTTCATGATAGACGCATTTATGCTGGTATGACACGGGTGGTTTGGGAGTTAACTGAGGTTCAGCAGGATAAAGGAGGCACTTGTTTTATCCCTGGTAGTCACAAAGCCAACTACAATATCCGTACTAATCCCCTTGCCAGTATAGATGCTAGAGATTCTGGACTTTGGGAAAGTTATAGCTGCCCCCCTGGCTCTTTAGTTGTTTTTTCTGAAGCGGTGCGTCATTCGGGCGATATCTGGCGCAATCCCCATAATCCTCGGATTGCTATTTTCTGTGCTTATAACCATATCAATGTTCGTCACCACAAGCCTAATATTGCTCCCGAAGTTATCGAGAAATTAGCCCCAAAACATCAGCGTTTTTTCCGGGATGTCTATCATCCTTTGTTTGATCGTTAATGGTAACCAGAACCTGCCAGAGTTGAGATCTTTAGGTAATAACGATCGCATTTTAAACAATCAATTGCGAAAATGCGATCGCGCTGATGATAATTAATCTCTGATGTTATGGTTAAGATTCTGGCGATGATTACCGAGCTGCTTGTAACGCCTTAGTAGTTTTTACGCGATCTAATTGCAACACCAAGACTGCCAAAGGAGGCAGACAAAGATCTAGAGAAAAGGGAAGATTATGGAATGACCATTCATCAGTCCATTTTCCGCCCATATTCCCCATATTGCTACCGCCATACTTACCAGCATCACTATTGAATAATTCGCTGTAGTAGCCCATTTCAGGAACTCCGATGCGATAGTGGCTATGGGGTTGGGGCGTGAAGTTACAAACTACCACCAAAAAGTTGTTAGGATTTTTACTCCGACGAACAAAAGAGACCACACTGTGATTATTGTCGCTACAATCAATCCATTCAAATCCTGGCTCTTCAAAATCCCTGTCATATAGTGCAGGTTGACTTTTATAGAGAGCATTTAAATCACTAAAGAATTGTTTTAATTGCCGATGGGGTTCATGTTGCAATAAATCCCAATTGAGATCTGCCCAAACATTCCACTCATCCCATTGCCCAAATTCCATACTCATGAACATGGTTTTCTTGCCAGGATGGGCAAACATATAGCTAAACAAAGCACGAAGGTTAGCAAATTTTTGCCAGCGATCTCCAGAAACTTTGCCGATGATATTACTCTTTCCGTGAACCACTTCATCGTGAGAAAGAGCCAGCATATAGTTCTCACTATGGTGATACCACATACTAAAGGTGACATTGTTTTGATGGAATTGGCGGAACCAAGCATCCATACTGAAATAGTCCAAGATATCGTGCATCCAGCCCATATTCCATTTGAGATTGAAACCTAAACCTCCTGTATAGGTAGGCCATGATACCATAGGCCAGGCGGTAGATTCTTCGGCGATTGAAAGTGTTCCAGGAAAATAACTAAAGAGCAGACTGTTAACGTGACGTAAAAACTCTACTGCTTCTAGGTTCTCGGTACCGCCATATTCATTAGCAACCCATTCTCCGTCCTCACGAGCATAGTTCAGATAGAGCATCGAAGCTACCGCATCTACTCGAATGCCATCAATATGATACTTATCAAACCAGAATAAAGCATTGGCGATCAGGAAGTTTTTGACTTCGTTACGACTATAGTTAAAAACTAAGGTTCCCCATTCCTTGTGTTCTCCCTGACGAGGATCGGCATGTTCATAAAGATGAGTGCCATCAAAAAATGCTAAGCCATGACCATCTTTAGGAAAATGTCCTGGTACCCAGTCAACAATAATCCCAATGCCATTTTGGTGACATTGATCGATGAAATACATCAAATCTTCAGGATTGCCATAGCGGGAAGTAGGGGCATAATAGCCTGTAACCTGATAACCCCAAGAACCATCAAAAGGATGTTCGGCAATGGGTAATAATTCAATATGGGTATAACCCAATTCTTTAACGTAAGGAATTAACTTATCTACTAACTCGTAATAGCTTAAAAACCTAGCGTCTTGATTTAATTCTGAGACTGCTACTGATTCGCCTTCTCCGGATAATAATCGGGGTTTTTCTGCTGCCGCCGCGTGCATCCAAGAACCGAGATGAATTTCATAAACAGATATTGGTTGACTGAGTGGATCGCTATTACGACGTTGTTCCATCCAATCATCGTCCTGCCACTGATACTGATTAAGATCGGCGACAATCGAAGCGGTTTTTGGTCTGACTTCTTGCTGGAAGCCATAGGGATCAGATTTTTCGTAGATATGTCCTTCCCAGTTTTTGACTTCGTATTTATAGGATGCACCAGAAGTTAATTCAGGAATAAATAATTCCCAAATTCCATTGCCGCGTTTTCTCATCTGGTGTTCTCGACCATCCCAACAATTAAAATCACCAAGAATGGAAACATTCCGGGCATTAGGCGCCCAAAGAGCAAAATAGACTCCTTTGACTCCGTCTAATTCTGTAAGATGGGCACCTAATTTTTCATAAATACGATGGTGATTACCTTCGGCAAATAGATGAATATCAAGATCGCTCAGATGGGGAGAATCAAAGGCATAGGGGTCATAAATAACTTTTTCGTGATCCCCTTCTTTGATCCGTAGTTGATAGTTACTAAGTTGTGTGGTCTTGATGGTACAGACAAAAAAGTGAGAATTATGTTCAAAATGCATGGGATATTCAGTTCGCTCTTCTGGGCAAACTACCCAAGCTGCATCGGCTTTGGGAAGATAAGCACGAACTACCCAACTTTTGACTTTGCCATTTTTTTCTAGGGGATGGGCACCAAGAATCTCAAAGGGATTGTGATGGAGATTATTGACTATTTGATTAACTTGTTCAGGGGCGATGGTTGAGGACATTCAATTACCAGTATTAACAGGTTTATTATTAAGAAAACTATTGTTTGCTTAAATTTAAGACATAATTTTATAAATACTGTAACTATTTTTGGGTTCGATACAAAAATTTTATTATTTCGAATTGATCAGACTAGTATTTGATCAAAAAAGTTTTGAGATCAATCATGTTTCTACAATGCTTGTTAGATAAGAGTTCTGTAGATCATGACTTGCCATAATTAATTTAGCATTTGCGAGCGGGAAGCCCCGCGTTTTATGCGAAGCATAAACGTCGGGATGGGAGCGAGCCTAGGGTTGGGGCTTTTTGTCTGCACATTTTTGATGCAGAATCTTTATCTATTAAGGTCTTCGGGGATTGTATAATAAATGTGAGCGTATCAATGGGTCGCTAGTTACCGAAGATCGGATCAACAAAAAACTAAAGCTAGCAAGAACCTTGACAATCAAACATAGAGGGTTGCAATCAAGAAATAGTTTCGGTTGGAAACTCGGTGGTTGCGTAAAATGTTTGCCGTACAAAGGAATCCTTTCAAAACTG
>JASJDR010000073.1 GCA_030065615.1 Xenococcus sp. MO_188.B8
CGCAAAATTAATTGGTTTGATTCCCAAACAAGAGAACGTTTAAATTAATATGATAAATCCTGTCTTTTTAGGTCTATCAACCGCGTCTAGTTTGAAACCTATAGTTTTGTAATTGTTTGGGACAAAGGTAAAAGGCTATTGTTTCACCCTTTCACCTTTTACCTATTGTTTTTTACTCCAATTTCCGATCCCTAGATTAGTAGAGCGTCAATTTTATTTTAAGGAATAAAACTTGGGAAACAACTCCCTCTCTCTTGGTGCGCGACGCGAAGCTAGCGCTAAAGCATACCGCTCCGCATATCCTTTAGGGCGTTCCCTTGCTCCCGAAGCTTCCCCTGCTTCCCTCTATCCATCATTTCAAACTTGGTAGAGTATTAGACGAGCTGAGGTTGCTTTTTATGCCATTCGGTAGCTTGTTCATAGGCATGAGCGACATGAAATAATAGATCTTCACGCAACACATTACTAATCAACTGCATCCCAATGGGTAAACCCGCAGCATCAAAACCACAGGGAACATTAATTCCTGGTAACCCAGCCAGATTTACAGGAATAGTCATCAAATCAGAGAGATACATTGAGAGAGGATCAGAAGTTTTTTCTCCTGCTTTAAATGCGGTAGTTGGTGCAGTAGGAGAAATCAGAACATCTACTTCTTCAAAAGCTGTTTCAAAATCCTGTTTAATCAAAGTCCGAACTTTTTGCGCTTTGAGATAATAAGCATCGTAATAACCAGCAGATAGGGCGTAGGTGCCTAACATAATACGTCGTTTAACCTCGGCACCAAAACCAGTAGCGCGGGTGGTATTGTACATACTGACTAAATTATCAGCTGATTCACGGATACCATATTTCACAGCATCATAACGAGCTAAATTTGCCGAAGCTTCCGATGGCGCAATCATATAGTAAGCAGGTAAACCATAACGGAAACGAGGACAAGAAATCTCTTTAACCTCTGCACCTAAAGCTTCTAACTGCGCGATCGCGTTTTCGACAGATTTTGCTACAGTAGGATCTAAACCTTCACCAAAAGTCTCCCCAATAATACCTACTTTTAACCCCTTTTTCAAATCTGATTGGAGATATTGAGTATAGTCAGGAATAGCTACTTTCAGGCTGGTCGAGTCGCGAGAATCGTGACCGGCGATCGCACTTAAGAGAATGGCTGCATCTTCCACATTACGGGCAAAAGGACCGATTTGATCTAAAGAAGAAGCATAAGCTACCAAGCCGAAACGAGATACTAAACCATAGGTTGGTTTTAGTCCTATAACCCCACAAAAAGAAGCAGGTTGACGAATCGAACCACCTGTATCCGAACCGAGAGAAACTACGCATTCATTAGCAGCAACCGCCGCCGCCGAACCCCCAGAAGAGCCTCCTGGTACTCGTTCGAGATCCCAAGGATTGGCGGTAACCTGATAGCCAGAGTTTTCGGTAGAACTTCCCATGGCAAACTCATCAAGGTTAGTTTTGCCCACCATAATCGCCCCAGCATCTTGTAGTTTCTGGGTAACAGTAGATTCATAAGGTGGAACGAAATTATCTAGGATTCGCGATGCACAGGTAGTTTTAATCCCTTTGGTACACATATTGTCTTTGATCCCAATGGGAATGCCTTCTAGAATCCCAATTTCTTCCCCAGCAGCAATCTTGTGATCTACTTTCTTGGCTTGTTCTAGGGCATAATCAGCAGTTATGGAGAGAAAAGCTTTAACTTTGGGTTCTAAGGCTGTGATACGTTCTAAGGCTTCCTGGGTAATTTCTAGGGCGGAACGTTCTTTACTAACTAGCTGTTGATGTAATTTTTTAATAGTATCTTGAGACATTAGGTATAGATGGTTAACCTTACAGACTCTTTATTCTAAGGCTAATTAAGTTCCGTCTTACAAATATTGTCTCAAAAACATTTAGCGTTTATCATTTAGCATTTATCAGTTAACAGGCAATTGTAAATTGTTTAAATTGTGATGATTGACAAACATACTAATCCCCAATTCCCAATTCCTTTTTACTTCGTTTGAGTTCTTTCCACAGAGCTTTAATTTGTCGATAGGCTGTTCCAGGAGGAATCTTGCCTCCAGTTTCTAGAGCGCAAATGTAACTAATTTTCTGGGCGAATTCCTGTAAATTAGCGTTAAACAATAAATTTTCGGGCTTAACTTCTCCACGATAAGAATTTCGAGGATAAAGAAAATTATGTTTTTCGTTTTTTGAGAGCATATTTTCCTCTACAAAATCTAGAGTTTACAAACTAGATGCGATCTACTATCAATATTTCTTTATAATCTTACTGGCTTAAACAAGTTCTCGGTAAAATAGCGATCGCTAAACATAAGATTGAACACTGTTAATTATAATCGTTGGTTAACTTTGACTTAATCTTATCTTAACCAGAATAGAAAATCTAAGATTAATGTAATTTATCAATAAATTACGTAATAATATTTATTTTTTATGGTACAGACAGAAAAACTTTATGAAGGCAAGGCTAAGATCCTTTATTCCACAGCAGATCCTCAAATATTATTGACAGTCTATAAGGATGATGCCACAGCATTTAATGCGCAAAAAAAAGGACAAATTAAAGGTAAAGGAGAAATTAACTGCACAATTGCTGCCGCATTGTTTCAATTTTTAGAGAAAGCTGGGATTCCTACCCATTATATAGACTGTCCCCAAAAGAATCAGATGCGAGTTAAAGCTGTTACGATTATTCCCCTTGAAGTAGTAGTGCGCAATATTGCAGCTGGCAGTTTATGTCGTCAAACAGGTTTACCAGAGGGGCAAATATTACCAAAACCCTTAGTAGAATACTATCTTAAGGATGATGCCTTAGGAGATCCTCTATTAACTCGCGATCGCTTGTTATTACTCAATCTAGCTAGCCCAGAGCAGTTAGCAACCATTGAAGAGATCACCTTAAAAATTAATCAACAACTTCAAGAATTTTTTAAACTTTGCCAGATTACTCTAGTTGATTTCAAATTAGAATTTGGTTTTGACAGCCAACAACAGATTTTACTCGCCGATGAAATTAGCCCAGATACTTGCCGTCTCTGGGATAGCACCGAAACCGATCCTCAAGCAAGAGTAATGGATAAAGATCGTTTTCGCAAAGATTTAGGTCAAGTAGAGTCAGCCTATCAAACAGTGCAACAAAGAGTTCTGGCTGCGATTAGTAATCTCTCAACAATCAACAGCGATTAATAACTAGTAACCAGGAACTAATTCCTAATTTGTTATTCATAATTCATAATGAATCAACCAACGGCCAAAAAACTGTTACAGTATTGGTTGTTTTATGGGTGTGTGGAAAATCGAGGAATTAAAAATTGCGTTTATCTTCTGCTTTATCAACAATCTTGGCAACCTCCTTAATCTGGAACTTCGCCTTATCTGTCCAAGCAATAGCCAATCCTGATTTAAGTAATGGGATTAATCAGAGCGAAAACCCAGCAAATACTCCTGAGCCAATATTAAAAAAACGACCCAAAAGAAACTCTTTGTTGGCCAGCAATAGAGAGCTAAATGTAACACAACCGTCAACTCTGATTGAAAATCCCTCGACCAAAACAGATCAAGTTGAAATCGCCCAGGAGTCTGATTCGCCAGGAAATATTCCACCAACAATTCCCAATAACCAACCAGAGGCGCAGCCAGAAACGCAACCAGAACCACAATCAGAAACGCAACCAGAATCTCGCGTTTTAGTTGCCGAAGTTAATGTCACAGGAGTTGATGAGCAACTTAAAGAGATTGTCTACGACGCAATTGACACCAAACCAGGAAGAACTACTACTCGTTCCCAACTACAAGAAGATATTAACGCTGTCTACGCTGTCGGTTTCTTTCAAAATGTTGAAGTAATTCCCGAGGATACTCCTTTAGGGGTGAGAATTACCTTTGCTGTGGTTGCTAACCCAATCTTAAATGAAGTTACCATTCAAACAATACCTCCCGATAGTAGCAAACAAGTTTTACCCCCAGAAGTAGTATCAGAAATCTTCAGTCCTGGTTATGGACAACTCCTCAATCTCCGTGATTTACAAGAAGGGATTAAACAAGTCAACCAATGGTATTCCAATAATGGTTATGAACTAGCTCAAGTAGTTGGTTCTCCTGAAGTTAGTGCCGACGGAACAGTACAACTGGTAGTTGCAGAAGGAGTCATCGAAAATATTGAAGTTAGTTTTATTGATGAAGAAGACGAACCCACCGAAGGAAAAACCCGCGACTTTATCATTACCAGAGAAATTGAGTTAAAACCAGGAGATGTTTTTAACCGCAACACAGCCCAAAAAGACTTACAACGAGTTTTTGGCTTAGGAATTTTCGAAGATATTCGTTTATCCTTTGAGCCGGGAGAAGATCCAAGTAAAGTAATTATTAATGTAATTGTCATCGAAAATAGCACTGGTTCAATCGCTGCAGGTGCTGGTTTTAGCTCTTCCAGTGGCTTATTTGGGACACTTAGTTATCAACAGCAAAATTTAGGTGGGAACAATCAAACTATCGGGACAGAATTCCAATTAGGAGAAAGAGAATTATTATTTGATGTGAGTTTTACCGATCCTTGGATTGGGGGAGATCCTTATCGTACCTCTTATACAGTCAACGGTTTTCGTCGTCGTTCTATCTCCCTAGTCTATGATGGCGATGATAATGATATTCGAACTGAAAATGGCAATGATAGTCCTCGGGTAGTTCGTACTGGTGGTGGAGTCAATTTCTCTCGTCCCCTATCTAAAAGTGTTTTTGAACCTGCTGACTGGAATCTGAATGCTGGTTTTCAGTATCAACGAGCAGTTATCAAAAATTCTGATGGAGATATATCTCCTATTTCACGGGAAGAAGATGGTAGCGAAAATCTTGCCTTTAGTGATAGCGGAGAAGATGATTTATTTTTTCTTCGTTTCGGTGCCACTAGAGATAAGCGCAACAATAGATTACAACCAACAAAAGGCTCACTCCTGCGTTTTGGATTAGATCAAACTATTCCGATTGGCTCTGGATCTATTTTATTCAGTCGTGTGCGAGGTAGCTATAGTTACTTTATTCCGACAAGTTTCCTTAAGATTACTGAAGGTCCTCAAGCATTCGCTTTTAATGTTCAGGCAGGAACAGTTATCGGAGATTTACCTCCCTATGAAGCTTTTGTAGTTGGTGGTAGTAATTCAGTAAGGGGCTATCCAGAAGGAGAAGTTGGTAACGGTAGAGCTTATCTTCAAGGTACTGTAGAATATCGTTTCCCTGTATTCAAGATTGTCGGTGGTGCTTTGTTCGCTGACTACGGTACGGTTTTGGGTACCGACAGCAGTGTACCTGGTGAACCTTCTATTGTAAGGGGTTTACCTGGAAGTGGTTTTGGTTATGGGCTTGGGGTCAGAGTGCAGTCTCCTTTGGGGCCAATTCGTGTCGATTATGCGATTAATGAAGATGGCGATAGCCGTATCCATTTTGGGATTGGAGAAAGATTTTAAAATCGCTTCGCTATTAGCTTTTTTACTCATATAGTGTTTAATCAAGTATAGTTGTTTAACCTAAGTTGCTTAAGAAAAATATGCTCTGTATTGGACATCGAGGAGCAATGGGGTATGAACCAGAAAATACATTATTATCGATCGCCAAAGCTCTAACGCTGGGGGTAGATTGGATAGAAATCGATGTTCATAACGTAGAAGATAACTTAATAGTTTTCCACGATCGCCTTTTGTCAAGAACTACCAATGGCACTGGATATATTGGCGATTACTCTTTTGCTGATTTGCGTTCTCTCGATGCCGGAAAAGGCCAGCAGATTCCGACTTTAGCGGAAGTTTTCGATACAGTTGATCGAAGATGTGGCATTAATATCGAACTCAAAGGCAGTAATACAGCAGGATTAGTAATTAACTTAATTCAAGAATATATTAATCGTGGATGGCAATATGATGACTTCTTAGTGTCTTCTTTTAATCATTATGAACTCAAGCAAGTTAAAGATACTTGCCCCCAAATCGCGATCGGCTCTTTAATCTATGGTTTACCGTTAAATTATCTTGAAATAGCAACAGAATTAAATGCAGTAGCAATTATTCCTTCATTGGATTATGTGACTAAAAATCTAGTGAAAAATATACAGAATAGAGGTTTTAAAATTTTTGTCTATACTGTTAATGAAACTGAAGAAATTAATGCTATGAAATTATTAAATGTAGATGGAATTTTTAGCAATTATCCTGATCGAGTTCTTCGGGCAATAGCGACTGAAGACTTTTAATTTTTTTTTCTTAATACCCAACCTCTGCTCTGTAAAAATAAGAGATAGTTAAACTATTAGGCTCAAAAGTTTCTCTACCTTACCTTACTCTAAAAGGTTGAGATATGGAGTTTTTTAAGTTGCTTAACGTTCCAACTCAGTAGGCTCTCCAATTTCTCCTGGTGTTCCCTGTTAGCTTGCTCAATACAGTCGGTAGTAATACTCTTGAAGGAATCAAAATCTTGGTGTTATTTGAAGTATAAGCACTCATTGCACACAAAGCGCCATAATCGTTTACTTAAGTTTAGATGGAGAGAGTAGGAGAAGAGAAAAATATTTTCATTGCCGAATCGTGATCTTTTTCTCCCATCCACATCATATTTTCATGATGAAAGACAACCAGCTTTTTTGATTGAAAGCGGGTAAAGAGCAAAATCTTGTCCTTTGAAGATCAGAAAATATCGGCATTTTTTTCAGTAGAAATACATAATCAGTAACGAATAACCTGAAAGTTTTACGTGATTTCAACGAAGAAAATTTACTGAATTTTTTTAATTATGATATTTAACCCATTGATAAAGTTAATTAAATGCTCCCAAAAAATATTAACTTGTGAGTCTTTTTTTCTTTGAAAGTTTAAGACAAAAACTTTTAGCTTGGGTTTTAATTCCCAAAAAATTATCAAAGAGACAAAATTTTCAGAACCTGATCCAATATGAAACATTTATCGTTATTTAAACTACCTTTTACGGAATCGATATTTTCTTGGAAAACTAGAGAAGATAAAGTCGAGAGCCGTTGTTATCTTCGTATCTATTGGCTTTCTTTTGATAAGGCAGTAGTCATAGTTAGTGAGCTATCGGATAATTTTGGCTTCTCGATCACTGATTCTGGTGAAGAACTGATTACTTTGGTGTGTTCCCATTTTAAGCTAACCCTCAGCAAGATCATGTGGCTCGAACATTTCCCAACATACAATCCCCAAGAGCTTGATATTTATTATGGCGTGCAGTTGTTCTCTAATCAGATAATTCGCTATCAGCTTACGAAGAAATCTGTTGAGCGCTTGTTAAGTACCCACTAATTATAGTTAGAGCTGCAATCGACTAACAAATTGATGTTTTTTATACTGAAGGCGAAGCGAACACCAGAATTAGATTAATTAGCCAGGGAAAGAGCCGTTGACACCAGACAGCAAGATAACTTTGCCAGCCAACTAAAATTTCTGATAGATATCTTTACATTGTCTGTCTTATTTTTGATTCAAATTAGTACAATAAATATTGCTGACTAATGTGATCGCGTATCCTATTTCCCCAATCTTCTAATTCTGTAGTATACTCGGGTTTATCTATCCCATTACGCCACAGAATTAAAGCATCTTCTCCTGTTTTAGGATAATAATTTTTGCGAGTTCCGGCAACTTTAAACCCAAATTTTTCATAGAGATTAATTGCCACTTGATTACCTGTGACAACTTCTAAAGTTGCTCTTTCCAACTGACGATTTACCGCATCTTTGAGCAAAGTATAAAGTAACAATGAGCCTAAACTTTGTCGGTGATAATCAGGATGAATCCCTAGCAAAGTTATATGGGCTTCTTCTAAGATTGACCATAAACAACCAATCCCAATAATTTTTAACTCTGAATTATTTACTAGTGATAAAGTTAACAAAATACTTTTGTCACTATTAATTTCTCTTCGGTAACCATCTTCTGACCAGATACCATTAAAGCAAAGCTGATCTAATGCTACGATCTCTGGTATATTTTCTGCGATCGCTGGTTGAATTTTCAATAACTTCATCTAACAATTATGAATTAACGATTGTTTTTTTCTTTTCTAAAGCTAAAGATAATACTTGGGCGTTAACGCCTTCTTGCACCCAAGCCTGAGACATTGCAGCTCCCACAGCATTTTCTTTACCGCGATCGCATAAAGCCAGGAGAGTAGGGCCAGCACCACTAATTACCATACCATAGGCACCAGCGGCGATCGCAGCAGCTTTAACCGTGTCATAGCCTCGGATTAATTCTTGCCGATAGGGTTGATGCAATTTATCTTCTAACGCCATCGCTAACCAGTCTTGGTTATTAGTCGCTAAACCTCTTAACAATAAACCCATCCGAGAAATATTAAAAATGCCATCACTACGACTATAGGTTGTCGGTAAAACCGAGCGGGCTTCTTCGGTCGATAATTCAAAATCGGGAATTGCTACCACAGGGATAATATCTTGATGCCAAGGAATTTCGCAGATTTGCCAATTACCAGTTTCTCCCACCGTTAGCTGACAATTACCCAATAACGCTGGGACAACATTATCAGGATGTCCCTCAATCGCGATCGCTAAATTTCTGATTTTTTCATTAGATAAAGGATTCCCCGCTAATTGATTCGCACCTAATAAACCTGCGATAATAGCGGTAGCCGAACTTCCTAAACCTCTGGCTAATGGGACACCCAATTTAATGGTAATCTCCACGGAAGGAGGAACGCGATCGAGATGCTGATAGAATTCTTGGAAAGATTGATAAACTAAATTACTTTTGTCTGTAGCAACGCGATTTGCTTCTTCTCCCTGTACTGTGATAGTTAAATCATGCTTGCCCTCAGCAAGGGAAAATTGAAACTCATTATATATAGTTAAGGCAGCACCAAGACAATCAAAACCAACTCCCAGATTGGCAGTTGTACCAGGAACAATAATAGTAGTTTGAGTCATAAATTAGGGGTTTGGGAATGAGTAGCTATTATATAATGACTGAAAGTTGTTATATAATTATGATCAACGCTGCAAAAAAAATCTTTGCGCAACGGAGATTCAATCTATTTGAAACTAGATTTTTATTAACCTTTATTAACGAAAAAATTTAATTCTGGGAAAAGCTTGGAATTGGTTTTAACCTGTGATATTATTTATTTCATAATGGGAATACTAGCGTTTATCAATGAGAGTCACCACTTCCATTATAAAGAATTAAAATTATCGTACTATCAGCGATCGCTAAAGTCAACCCCCTATTTACTAAACGCAACATTAAGAAAAATTAATTTTCAAATAAAATGTGAGACAAAACTAAACTAATTTTTTGTCACTTCTAAGAGGATTTTGTCTTCATTCGAATTGTTAGCTGGTATATTATATATGGTATACCAGAATAAAAACCATCATGAATACTTCAGTACATATACCTGACGATCTGGCTCGCAGACTAGAGAATCATGTATCTTCTCCTCACTGTAAACTGACAAGTAAAAATGCTTTTATCGTTGAAGCAATCAGACAACTTTTAGATGAGGTTGAAAGCGAAGAAAACTGGTGTGAAGAGATTATGGCTTGGCAAGGGGTTGACTTAGAGTTAGAGCGGGAAGAATTAACAGGCTTTGGAACAGACTTAGGATTATGATGTATTTGCTTGATACTAATACTGTTTCCGATTACTTGAGAGGGCATCCAGGGGTTCTCAAAAATCTTAAACGACATCACCATAGTTTGGTAGCAATTAGTAGCATTACTAAATATGAGCTATTTTATGGCTTGTTAAAAAATCCCCAAGCGCATCAAAAATATGGCGAGCAACTACGATTATTGTTTAAGCAAGCTCAAGATTTGGTTTTTGATGCAGAATCAGCTTTGCTCGCAGCAGAAATTAAGCATGATTTGAGCAAAAAAGGTGAGTCTATTGGCGATTTTGATACTATGATTGCTGCTTTAGGTTTACAGTACAAAACTATCGTTGTGACCAACAACGTAAAACATTTTCAAAGGGTTGAGAATTTGGTTGTGATTAACTGGAGAGATTAATTTTATTCTTTATGCGATCGCGTTTTACAATTTTACTCTCGAACTTTCAATTCTTTGTGGGTAAAAGGTTTTGCATCTTCACCAGTATAGGTAGCTGCAATATGTCCATTACCTGTTACCTGATATTTGTAGGTAACTAATCCTTCTAAACCAACTGGTCCCCTGGGCGGCATTTGTTGCGTACTAATCCCTACTTCGGCACCAAAACCATAACGAAAACCATCCGCAAAACGGGTCGAACAGTTATGATATACTCCCGCTGCATCTACTTGATTGAGAAAGATCTTAGCCGCCGTGTCATCTTCTGTCACGATCGCATCTGTATGTTTGGAGCCATAATCATTAATATGTGCGATCGCGCTTTCTAGAGAATCGACAATCTTAATCGATAAAATCAAATCACTATATTCAGTACGCCAATCCTCTTCCGTTACTGGAGTAACAGAAATAAGTTCTCTAGTAGCTGAATCTCCGCGTAATTCAACATTAGGCATCGCAGCTACAATTTTTGGTAAAACTTGACTGGCTATATCTTGATGAACCAATAAAGTCTCGATCGCGTTACAAGCAGCCGGATAATGAGTCTTGGCATCTACCGTAATCGTGAGAGCCTTTTCTAGATCGGCAGCCTTATCTATATAAAGATGACAAATCCCATCAGCATGTCCTAAAACGGGAATCCGAGTATTATCCTGAACATAACGGACAAAAGAATTAGAACCCCGAGGAATAATCAAATCTACGTATTGATCTAGATCCAATAATTGTTTAATCTCTTCTCGGGTAGTCAATAATTGCACCGCATCAGGATTTACCTTCGTCTCGGCTAATGCTTGATGAATTACTTTTACTAGAGCCTGACAGGACTTAATTGCTTCTTTGCCACCTTTAAGAATGACGCCATTTCCTGATTTAATGGCCAAACTAGTAATTTGAATCAAAGCTTCTGGTCTTGCCTCAAAAATAATGCCCAACACGCCCAAAGGACAAGTGACTCGCTTTAATATCAATCCTGCATCTAATTCGCGATGGATTTGGACTGTTCCCACAGGATCGGCTAACTTAGCGAGATCTCTAATACCTGCGATCGCGCTATTAAGTTTACTTTCACCCAATTTTAATCTGGCATAAAGTGCGGTCGAAATGCCATCTTGTTCCGCTGCTTGGCAATCTGCAACATTGGCAGCAATAATCTCTGGTGCGGCATTAGTTAACGCTTTCGCGATCGCTTCTAAAGCATCATTGCGATCATTGGTAGGAAGCACAGCCAGTGTTCCTGATGCTTGGCGAGTTTTCCGAGCGATTTCTACGAGAGAATCAGAAGCAATATCAAAGGCAACCATAATCTTTTTGGCACAATTAGCATTGTCTATTTTAACGAATTACCGTTCCTATAGGGAATTATCTTGCTGATTCAAGCTTTAAAAAATAATAAATCATAGTTAAGCTAGCGCGATCGCAGCAGCAAAGAAATAATAAAAAATATTAATTATGTTTACGAGCAGTATAAATTACCTGGGTGTTTCATGAGTTAAATATATATAAACAGCAACGCCAAATAATGAGAGAACAAACATGAATAGTAATTTTCTGAGTAATTTTTTAAATAGAGAAAAGCTCGAAAAGTTAAACCTAACTAACAATTTTCTCTTCGGGAAGTTTTTAGAACTTAAGTATTTACGTAAATTGAGAGTTCAGATATTGCGATTACGAGCTACTCTCCTAACTGACTGTGAAATAGAGCATCAAAATAACGGTGATGAAGCAAAATTTCAAAATAAAAGCTTTGTAGGTTCATTCACCAAAGGATTACCGCATGATGAAACTGGTCGAGTAAAAGATCCTGAACAATTCAAACGTTTTCGTGTCGCAACTCACAGAGGTGACTTCTCTAGTGATCCTCAACTTCAACTTGGTAAAGAACCAGAAAAAAATGGCAAAATCGATTGGAGAGCAGTCGATGTTAGCGCCAAAAATGCAGAAAAACCTATTCTAGGTTGGGAAAGTCCCTCAGCAGGTTTAACATTTGAAATGCATGGGCCTGACAGTCATACTGTTACCATGCCTCCTGCTCCCCCATTAGGTTCAGACCAATTAACTTTTGAAATGGCAGAAGTATATTGGCTTGCTCTGTTAAGAGATGTTCCCTTTAATCAATTTCAGGAAAGTGACGAGGAATCAGCTCTTGAAGATGCGGTGAAGCATTTAAATGCACTATCTTGGTTACAAGAGGGAATGCCAACTGCACCAAATTTGGCAAGACGCCAAAGAAAGTTACAGAGTGATCAATTAGACAAACAGACTATTTTCCGAGGTGCAACTCCAGGTGATATTGTCGGTCCCTATCTTTCTCAATTTTTACTGATTGGTACTCGTGGCCCTGAAGGAAGAGATGAAAATATCACTAATGGTCTGATTGATTATGGTGCTCTAAAGATTGATCAAAAAGTCATATCAGCATCTCAGGGACTAGATCATATGACTACCTGGGATGTGTTTCTTGATGTTCAAGACGGCGCAAATTTAAAGAAATATGACGAATTTGAGCAGAATGGGGCTTTAAAACGATTTATTACTACACCTCGCGATCTGGCTACCTATGTTCACTTTGATGCTCTTTATGAAGCTTATCTCAATGCCTGTTTAATTCTTTTAGGGTTCGACGCACCAGTTGATCCTGGTATTCGTCAGCTTAATAACCTTTTCTCCGATCAAGCTAAAGAGGCTAGCGCTAGTGGATTAGGAAGAGTTAATGGTTTTGCTTTATTTGGTGGGCCTCATATTTTAAACCTCGTAACGGAAGTTGCGACCCGCGCCCTAAAAGCAGTACGCTACCAGAAGTTTAATGTTCATTGTCGTCTCCGGCCAGAAGCTCTCGCTGGTTGGATGGAAGCAATTAATCAGGGAACAACAGAGATTACAGATATTGAGCCCTTAAAGCAAATGTACGATGTTCTCAATGCGACTCTGGATGAAATCAATCTTCTTGAAAGGATTAAAACTCATAATGGTGAACAGAATTCTGATTATTTAGATAATCGGCGTCCTTACGTAAAAGTAAGGGATACAGGAGCCCAAACCGCTTTACTTCCAATGGCTTTTCCCGAAGGCTCACCGATGCACCCTGCTTATGGCGCAGGACATGCTACTGTGGCAGGCGCTTGTGTAACTATGCTCAAAGCTTTCTTTGATACTGATGCAGTTTTTGGTTGTGATTGTCATGGAGATTTGAAAATTACTAGTCAAGATGATTATGACAAGAATCAACATACTCCGGTCGCCTATCGACCTTGCGATGATGGTCTGAGCCTGGAAAATACATACGAAGCATCGGATAAACCTTTAACTGTAGGTGACGAACTAAATAAAATTGCGGCGAATATCTCTATTGGACGTAATATGGCTGGGGTTCATTATTACACTGACTATATTGACAGCCTAGTAATGGGGGAAAAGATTGCTATTGGTATTTTGCTAGAACAATCTTTAGCCTATGAAATTTACCCGAAAAAAGTTCGTCCTAGCTTTAGCTTAACTACATTTTTAGGCAAAACTTTGAAAATAAAAGATGGCAAAATTTTTGAACAAATCTGCAAAGTCCCTGAAGATTATAAGGTAGTTAAATGGTGTGATCTATAGCTGATAAAGGCTTAATTGTTTGATACGCTGTCATCTCTATATAGAAAGAGATGACTTTTTTATTTTACAGATAATATACAAAATACCAAATATTAATCAACTACAGCTAATAGCTACAGATTTTAATTCTAATTGTTGAGATTCCTGATTTAGTAACTTAATCAACTGTTGATCTCCTTTAGCTTTAGCTTTCTGTAAACGACGATCAAGATTACGTCGTACATTTTCCAGATGAGCTTTGTTGACTTTTTGATCTTTTAATTGATATTTCAAAATATTAAAAGCTTCTGACTTATTGCACGAAATGTGACAAGTTTTAGGTTTAGCAAGACCATCATGAAATATGGCACCAGGAGAGCGATGAAATTGTGATTCCCGGCTATGAAGATGCCTGGGGTAAGTCATTTTCCAAGTTTGTTTTCTGTGGTGACTCGTAATTTCGCTTTCTGTAAGTTCTATAGTGGGAGGAGAATATTGATGATTTAAAGAACAACAAGATATTTTCATTTTTGGTTATTAATATATATATAAATTGAAAAAACAAGACCCAAATCAAAATTATTTTATTCTTGTGAGAATCTTGTGAAAATTTTGTCATAAGAGGGTGTAGACCTAAATATGATTCCACACCCTGCATTCTAGGAGCCCAACATAAAAAGTTTTACTTTTTAGTATAGTGAACACCACGATAAGTTAGTTGTGCAGAGTTTTGGCGACGATGTTGTTGGTGAATACGATGAATTCTCCATTGAGAGCCACGATATCTGCCGCCTACTTGTCCTTCATCCACTGGTAATTCCACATGAGGACTATCATAAGTTTGACCATGAAAATGTAGTTTCATTTTTTCCTCCGATTGACGAGTGACTCTACTGAGCTTTTCCCGTTAACTGGGTTTTTCTCAGCCAAGGAACAGAACCATTTGACATAACTTGAAACTTTCCAAGTGAATGAGTTCAAGTGCATGAGTTCCTTATGAGGTACTCTATATATGTTTTCTTACTCATCAATCATTACACAACTTCCGTATCATTTGCTACATTTTCTGGTTTTGTAGATTACATTTAATAAAAAAAAATATATCTTTATATAACATTTGCTAATTCACGAAGTCAGAAGAAGCCGAGGGGCTGATTCCGTCGTCTTACGGCGGAACTCGTATGCCCCGTCTGTCGATTCTTGACGCGCCCTAGAGCGTCGATTCAGTATTTATAAATTACTAGTTAGGTGAGAGGGGGGAGTGTAGGAAGAAGGTAGAGAGTGTGGGGAGAGGGGGTGGACAAGTAAGGGTGGGGGGAGTTAAGTTTTTTGTTTTCTCATTTTCCCCTTTGTCTTCGCACACTACCCTATCTCGGTGCGCGTTCCCTCTCTTGGTCAGCATTCCCTTGCGTCTTACGCCGACGCGGGGTCTGACCGCTAGGTCGGGGAACCCGACCGGGGTTGCACCGCTATCTCTCTTTTGCTTCGGTTTCCCTCTCAATTAATGATTGCTCTTGATTACTGAATCGGTGTCCTAGAGGGAAAACAAGATTTCTGGCTTGACCGAATGAAATAGCGAGCCGTGATACATTGGCTCAGGTATTAGTTCGTCCTAATCCAAATTGGCGATTTCATAATTGATCTATTCATCCTTCATAAGTTTATGAACCTTAAACGATTTATTTCCATAGTTGTTAGCGTTGCTATCTTACTAATCTTATATTCTCAAATTGAGCTGCAAAGATTACTAGCAGTTTTCCAAAATTGCGATCGCTTATGGATGATTATTAGCTTGGGAATGGTTATTCCGATTACCTTATGTACTTCTTGGCGCTTACAACAATTAATGCCTCAAGGAACAAAACTAGGTTTTCTTGAAGCTAACAGGTTAATTTTAGGTGCTAGTGTGCTCAATATGGTTTTACCTTCAAAAATGGGGGATATTGCTAAAGCTTATTTTATGAAGGAAAGAGATAACCTCAGTGGCAGTTTATCTTTAGCTATTGTGATTTTTGAAAAAGCTGCTGATATGCTTTCGCTATTATTATGGTGTATCTTGGGTTTACTATTTTATCCGACAAAAGATCCTTTCTTTATAATTATGACCCTAGGGATTTCAGGAGGATTAATTTTAGGGTTATTTCTTTTGGGTAGTCGTCGAGTTGCAGATTTATTCTTTAAGACAACGATCCAAGTATCTCCCAAAGGAATTAGTAAAAAATTGCAAAGTATGCAAATTTCTTGGTCCCAAATGCAACAATATTTTTGGGAAGATCACAAACAACTGCTGCTGATCTCGATTACTTCTGTATTTATTTGGTTTTTACATTTACTACAAATTTGGTTATTTATTATTGCCCTCAAAGCCTGGGCTCCATTTCTAGTTAGCCTCGCTCTTTCTCCCCTTTCAATTTTAGCTGGGTTACTCCCTTTAACTTTTGCCGGAGTTGGCACCCGTGATGCGGCTTTAATCCTATTTTATGAACCCTATTTTAATGATGCAGTTGGTGCTGCTTTAGGATTACTCTGTACTTCTCGTTATTTTTTGCCGGCAATTATTGGATTACCTTTTTTAGGACAAATGTTAGCAACTCTTAAAAAATCAACTTTTGTTTCTAATTCGTAAACTTGGTCATGAATTGTTGAATAAACTGTATTTTTGTAAATAAATATTTCAAGTGTGAGCAAAATATTGAGAAATTATTTCCTGACTCATTATTTCCTATACTCTAAATATATAACGAAATATTTATTTAGAGGTTTACTACTGTGGATAAGGAAATAACTAAATATAAAATGATTTGCACCCTGACATTTGGGGATATTTACCTACAGATTATTATATGGTTAATTGTAATTTTTATAAGTCTGGCTACCACTCTTGCTTTATGGAGTAGCACTCGCCAGATTTATGCTTTAGCGACAGTAGGGATTGTCTTAGTGTTATCTTTGCCTTTCTTGTTATTTGCTTTTGTAACTACCTTACTGAATAATATTGAATTTGCTCCTATTGAAGAAGAAGCTGTTAATCGCACATCTTCTAGAAATCGAGTTAAAACTTCTCAAAAGCCAGCTCAAGTTACAAGCTAAGTAGCTAGACTGAATTGAATCTGTACAAGATGGGATCTCAAAACTGCTGAAGATTAGACCTCTGGCATAAGTCCTATAAACTTGAGTCAGGTAAATGTAGAGGAGATGGGGGCAGTGGAAAAATTACGCCCCTTCTAAATCTTGATCTTTTGGTCAGTGTTCCCAAGTCAGTCCCTTAGTCCATTAGGGAAGTATTGCGGTCTTTGGGAGGGGAAATGCTGGGGTTTTACCAAGTAAACAACCGCCGCAAGAGTTACCCAGTATCAGCCCAGTTTTGAATCCTTTAAAGAGTCTGACCGCTACTTCCTCTACGCTAGTGAATGTGGGCTTAAATACAACACCCATTCACAAAGCTTGAAACCTTTGCTCTAAAAAACTTTTGACTTCCCCTCCTGCTCCCCTCCTCGGAGGGGTTGGGGGTGGGTGACTTCCTCTACGCTAGCTCCTGTAGTTGTCAGTTATTTTGACAAGAAGTCTCTTAAATTCGCTGGTTCGTCCGATACAGAATCTCTTGGGCTTGTAGCTAGGGGAGGACTCAAAAACCCACTCTTAAAATAAAGATAATTTCTGTAATAATTAGTTTGTCGTTGATTATTGGGAAAAAAAGTAATGACTAATACCCAGACACGCAAAGCAGATCACTTGCGTATCTGTCTGGAAGAAGATGTCCAGTTTAACAATGTAACTAATGGGTTTGAAAAATACCGTTTTACCCATACTTGTTTACCCGAAATCAACCTAGAGGAGGTAGATTTACGCACTACTTTCTTCGGCAAGCAGTTGAACGCTCCGCTGCTGATTTCTTCAATGACTGGGGGCACCGCACAAGCAAAACTGCTTAATTATCGTCTTGCGGAGGCGGCTCAAAATCATCGACTGGCTATGGGCGTGGGTTCACAAAGAATAGCAGTAGAAAATCCTCATACGGCAGATAGTTTTGAGCTTCGCAAGATAGCTCCAGATGCTCTTTTATTCGCCAATTTAGGGGCAATTCAGCTTAACTATACCTACGGGCTAGAACAATGTTTACAAGTAGTAGAAATATTGGAAGCAGATGCGCTGATACTGCATATCAATCCCTTACAAGAATGTATTCAGCCCAGAGGAGATGTGAACTTTAAAGGCTTACTCGATAAAATTCATTGTCTATGTGAGCAAATTTCGGTTCCTGTAATTGCTAAAGAAGTTGGGAATGGGATTTCTGGTGCCATGGCGCAAAAGTTGATTGCGGCTGGAGTACAGGCGATCGATGTCGCTGGTGCTGGAGGTACTTCGTGGGCCAAAGTAGAAAGCGAACGAGCGGAGAATAACTTGCAAAGAAGACTGGGGCAAACTTTTGCTGATTGGGGAATTCCTACCGCTGATTGCTTGGTACAAATTCGGGAACAAGATCCTAAAGTTCCTTTAATTGCTTCTGGGGGTTTACGTAACGGGATGGAAGTGGCTAAAGCGATCGCTCTTGGAGCGGATTTGGCGGGTTTAGCTTTTCCCTTCTTGCAAGCAGCCTCGGAATCTCCTGAAGCCTTAGAAGAGTTGAGCCAATTATTATTATCAGAGATTAGAACAGTTCTTTTCTGCACAGGTAACGTAGATATAGCGAATTTAAAAAAATCTAACTCTTTAAAATCGCTCCGCGATTAGCTTTTTTACCTCCCTTGCCTGGGGAAACTAGGCTTAGAGACCATAGCTTATAGCTAGTTAAAAATTGGAGTTAATTAATTTATTGCTACTTTGTTACTAAAATTAATAATTGCTCTAGACACCATAGAGCATAGATTGTAAACCTGAATCCATATCATGGGATATTAGGAATACATTATTGAATTAAATTTCGGCTTAAAATAGTAGCGAAAAGGCATTAGCTGACTACTAATGCCTTGAGATTAATTTACAGTTTAATTGGTTGGACTCGATTAAATTGGTTACTTCACAGTTGGTTGGTTATCTTAGGTATTGCTTGTAGGCGATACCTTTTTTGTTGCTTGACAGTTTAGTTGGTTGGACTCGATTAAACTAATTGTGTGATCTTGGTCACCTTAAGTATTACTCATTAGGAGTATTTTCTTAGTCTCTAAGACTTAAGTACATTGCCTATGACATAGAAAATATCAGGTCATCGGCATAAATGTCTTCCGTAAATCTACTAATTTTTGCTCTAATTGATGAATATGTTGGTTAATAGGGGATTACTGTTGAATCTTGACCTTTAAATTGTACTTATTCTAGTTACCTAAAGCGTCCAACCCCAAGCAATGATGATAGCTACGATCGCACCAATGGTAGTATTAATAAAATTTACTACTTCGTTAGTCAAAAATTGCCACCGCTCTTGTAGAGTTGCACCGATTAAACTTTCAATATTAGTGGCAATAAAAGCAGCCAAGATACAGCAAGTTATGCCGACAAGATTAATCATCCCCACTAGATAGGCGATAATTGCGATCGCGATCGAAGCAATAATTCCCGCAACTGTTCCTTCTAAACTGATCGCGCCTTCGGTTCCTCTGGGAACAGGTTTTAATGTTGTAATTAAAAAAGTACTTTTACCATAAGCCTTACCTACTTCACTGGCACTCGTATCGGATAATTTCGTGGCAAAACTCGCTACATAACCCAAAATCAATAATTCCTGGAAAGGGGAATCGACCAACACAGTCATTAGCGCACAAATAGTCGCCGTTAAAGCAGAACCCCAGACATTTTCTGGCCCTCGCATACCCGATCGCTTTTCGGCTATCCCAGCAGCTTCTTTTTCTGCCATTCCAATCTTGGTTACGGCTGAACCAACGAGAAAATAAAACATCACGACGGTGTATCCTTGCCAGCCTAGTGTTCCCCAAACTAAAACTCCTAAGACCCAAGCGTTGACATAACCCCAGGGAGTGAGTAATTTTTTCGGTACAATCCAGGCGATCGCGATCAGAAAACTATTTAAGAGAATGGCAACTACCCAAGGGTTTAGTGAGAGCATAAGGAGAAAACTCATTTGGTTGTGTGATATGCTTGATTTTTGCATGGTTTTGGTTTTAGGCTATGAGGTTTCTAGATCCTGACAGGAATTGATTAGATCATGGGCACTTGTTGTGTAATACAATGTACGCCACCGCCTCCTTTAGCTAAAATTTCACCACTAACACCAATTACTTTGCGATCGCTAAAAGCATTACGAATAATAGATAATGGAGCATCATCTTGAGTGGGATCGTTAGCGATGGGAACAATAACACAACCATTAGCAATATAAAAATTGATATGAGCTACATCATAGGCTAAGGGAAGCTCAATAATTTCTAGTTTTCGTTCCTTACTATCAGATTCTGATAATAGTTTTGCTTTTGCATCTTGACAAATCTGATAATTAGGATCGCTGAGATCATCTGTTGTGTGTAACATTACTTTTTCTGGAGCGATAAAAACACAAATTCCATCTACATGGCCATCAGTAATAGGATCGGGAATTGTACCTTTACTTAACCAAATTACTTTACTGACATTAAAAGATTCTTGAAGAATTTGTTCAACTTGTTCTTTACTTTTATCCCGATTGCGGTTGGGATTGAGTAAACATTCTTCTGTAGTAATTAAAGTTCCTTCTCCATCTAGAGTAACAGCACCCCCTTCTAGGACTAAATCAGCTTCATAGCAAGGAACTTGTAGATATTCACAGAGTCTAGCTCTGAGTTGGGCATCATCGTCATAGGGAGGAAATTTGGCACCCCAACCATTAAAAGTAAAGCCTGTAACGCGACGTTCACCGCGATCATTAATGACAAATAAGGGGGCAGAATCCCTGGCCCATCCATCATTGAGAGGAAGTTCTACTAACTCAATGGAACTGCTTAAGAGTTTTTTAGCGATTACTCGATCTTGAGGATCTACCACCATTAAGACTGGCTCAAACTCACTGACTGTATTAGCAACTGTCGCCCAATCTTGACGGGCCTGTTTGATGCCATAACCTGCCCAATTTTGACGAGGGACAAATTGCATGATCGTATATTCGTGAGGATGCCATTCTGCGGGGAAGTAAAACCCGTCTTGTTTAGGTGTTCTCGGTAAACTATTCGCTTGTGCTTGAGACTTCAAATTAGCTCCTAGAATATTATTAATTAGCATTCCTAGAGAATAAAAACCAAATTTGAAAAGTTTTCTCCTTGGTAGAGGCATATATCAAAGGAACGAGGAGTGATACGTACAATTATAAGTTAAACAATGACCTGAAACTTAACTGAATTACGCCTATTAAATAAGTAATAATTCCGATAAGTACCAGTACACTATCTAGGAGAATGGCAATTTACCAAGAATTTAGTATGTGTATAAAAGTAGAATATAAAAATAAAATTTTATAAAGATAGTTTGTTATTTGACTGGAGTTTAGACTAGCATTATAAGTAAAGATAGGTAAAGATAGAAAATTAATTTTGGAAATATATTATTTACTTAGAGGAAAGTAATCCTAATGTCACAAAAAATGAAGTGTAAATATTGTGGTGAGAGCTACGATATTAATGAAAGTAATGCTCACAATCCTAACGGCTTTTGTAGTCGTGAACATGAAATTGAAAATCAGTCGTACTATAAGGAAAAGATAGCTAACGAAGCAAAAGGTGCAGATTATGCTGGAAAAATTGCCAATAATTTAAAAGATAATAAAGGAGAGAAAGCTCAGAAAGCTCAGAAGGCCGACAAAGCTGACAAAGCCGATAAAGCAGCAGGTTTCTTCGATTTCTGGTAACATCAGTTTTCTATTAAAAATCTGGATGATACTTACGAACAATTTTATTTAAACTATTTGAAACAAGGCGATAACTGTCATGAGTATAGCCCCCAGATAGAGTCATTACACAGGGAATCTCTCTTGCTACTAATTGTGAAATGACATACATATCTCTTGATAATATTCCCTGCGAAGAAACTTTTAGTTTACCTAGAGGGTCTTTGCTATAGATATCTGTTCCCGCATTATAGAAAGCAAGTTTAGGTTGATTACTAGAGTTAGCAACTCTTTGTATTCGGTCTAGACAATCAGGTAAGGTATTTTTTAAAATATTTAAATATTGTTCATCGTTGATTCCTGATTGAACTGGGATGTCAGCGTAGATATATTTTTTTGAATATTCATCTCCAGGATAAATATCTCTATTGTAGATATCCATAATAAAGATGTCATTATCTTCCCCAAGAAGCCTTTCAAATCCATCTCCTTGATGTGCATCTAGGTCAATAATAATAATTTTATCTATGTGTTGAGAAAGAAAATTTTTGTTTCTTAGGACATTAATGGCAATTGGGATATCGGAATACACACAAAAACCACTTCCATGATTTTTTCTTGCATGGTGGTACCCTCCTGACATGTTAACCGCAATTCCATACTTTAGAGCCAACTCCGCAGCTAGAATAGTTCCAGCAGTTGCCCATTTCATTGATTCAAGGATCGATTCGGCAATTTTTTTGGCAACAGACGGAGGCATTAAACTTAGAAAAGGTAATTCAAGAATACGGAACAAATATTCATAATCAAGAATATCATTAAGTGCATATTCTTCTCCGTGGACTAATGTGATATCAGAATCCCAAACTTTAGATGAAGGCTCAACTGTAATCTTTCTAAGATCGAATTTATCTTTTTTTAACTTAGTGAATAAATCATTCCATGCACGTCCATATTTACAACTATCAAAAGGATGTAATTTTTCTAATCCATAGAATTCGATATTATAGTTTTCTGAATAAATAAGCTTTGGGTTTAAATTCATTTTTATGACCAATTTAATTTACTAGCAGCCTTGGCAAAATTTTTGACATGTTTTGGAGTCCATACTTCAAATGTTCTTTCCATATAAAAGCTGTAAATATCACCTATTTCTTGGGGAACTCGATAATCAGACAACCCTTTAAGTCTAATTAAGTAATCAACTGAATTATATATAATGCTTTTGGGAGCATAACCTAAAAAATCTTGCGGTGATTTAGACCTTTTTACATAAGAATAAAAGCGATCTGGTTCAAACCCTAGCTGAATGGCACTGGCAACAATCGTTGAACAGTTTCTACGAATGATATGAAATTCTGCACAACCAATTCGAAGTCTTTTCCAAAACTCACTAATTACTTCTTCTTCTAGATTATTGATTATAATTGGATGCTCCGCGTCTCGTTTGATATGATCTCGATCTTCTTGATAACTGTCACTATATGTATGATATGAAGAAATAATTCCAAAGTTTTTTTTATTCGCTTTTTTATGTTTTTGATCTCTAGAGATTGCAAAATTTTTTGACGGCCAGAAACTTATGTACTGTCCATTTTTTAACTCCATAGCGGAGTGACCTTGTACTTGCGCGCGAAATTGTCCGATCAGGCTTTGCGAATCATCCTTTTTAGGCAACCAAACATAAACTTTAGCCATAATACTAAATCCTCATAATCTTGGCTCTTCTGTTTTTAATATGTTTAGAGCAAGCAAATCATGCAGAAACCTTTACTGAGCAATAATTTCGAGAAACTAAGAGATTTTTTAATTTCAAAGCTATGCTCAGCCTAAATCACTGTAAATATCCCCGAGGAGTAATCATCCAATCACCATGACTATAGGTATTGCTGTTACCAATAATAATTGTGGTCAGCATATCAATAGGATGCTCCAACATTTTCTCTAAGCTAGTTACTGTAATCTGTTCATCATCGCGGTAAACCGATCGCACGATCGCAACTGGGGTATCTGGCTCTCGATATTGGAGAAAAATCTCCTGGGCTTTAACAATTTGTTGTACCCGTTTCTGCGATCGCGGGTTATAAATACTAGTCACAAAATCTCCCATAGCTGCGGCTTCTAAACGTTTCATAATTACTTTCCAGGGAGTTAACAAATCGCTGAGACTAATAGCACAAAAATCATGCATTAAGGGCGCACCTACCCGTGAAGCGGCAGCTTGTAAGGCTGAAATACCAGGAAATACTCGTACTTGAGGAGTTTGGCCATCCCAATTGTTCAGCTTGAGTTGTTCTAAGACTAAACCCGCCATGCCATAGATTCCACAATCACCGGAAGAAATTACCGCTACAGTTAAACCTTGATTGGCTAAGGCGATGGCTCTTTCACCTCGCTGCTTCTCTTGAGTTATGGGAAGGGATTCGATAACCTGTCCGACACGAAACAGAGGTTGCACCAAATCTACGTAGAGAGAATAACCAATTACCACATCGGCACCTGTGATGGCAGTTTTCGCCGCGGTCGTAATCTGATCTAAACTACCAGGGCCAATTCCCACTAGATAAAGTTTTCCCAGCTTACCTGTATATTCTATCTCTGATTGGGCTATTGCAACTGTTACCGCGCCAGGTTGTTGCTCCTGTTTAAAGATTTGTTTCTTCACGATTAAAGGATTAGTCTTGGGTTCTTGTTCTAGTAATTTTATATTCTGGGAATCAAATAACAGAGCCGCAGATATGGCAGCAGCTTCAGCGACACTGGGAGTACCTACTTCCTGATTGACAATAGCAGAAGGAGTTGGCACCACAACCTGTTTTAAAGTTTGGGCGGCAAAAGTTTGTAACGGCAAATCGCGATCGCGACAAACTTCTACAATCCCTATTTCATCAGCTTTGATGTCTATAGTAGCAATACCTGCGATCGCTTTTTCTGCTAAATTATACTTGGCAAATGTTTCTGTTATTGCCTGGTTAATTAATTGTTTTGAGGTGCCCCTTTCACAACCAATCCCTACCCACAAAACTCTGGGATGCCATTGCCCTTGAGGTATTCCAGGTTCACCAGACAAATCTCTCTGCTTGACACTAATCCAGATCTTCCCTTGATACACACTCTCACTGCTAATCTCCTCTCTATCTCCCCAGTTTCCCAGTCTCCCATTACTATTACTCAAACTAAAAATATGCCCTTTTGGTAAACTAGATTGCCAAAGATTAGATCCTGCCTCTTGAATAACCTCAATAGTATTTTGGCGAGCAATTTCCATCATCAGCTTAGTCCAACTGCCTTGTCCTTTTCTCCAACCGTAAGGACGACCTAAAATATCAATTCCTGGTAAACTCAAACTATTAGAAGCTCCTGTAATAATTGGTGTCGCCCCGATTTGTAGCGCAACCATCTTAGTTAGTAAATCCGCACCACCTTGATGTCCGCCGCAGAGACTAATTACAAAACGACCTTCTGGATCAATTACAATTATTGCCGGGTCATCAGCTTTATCTTTTAGTAAAGGTGCTATCAATCTTACTACCGCACCTGTCGCTAAACAAAAAATTAAGGAATTATAGTTTTGCCAAATTACAGCTAGATGTTCTTTGAGAGCAGAATTATAGATGTTAAACTTCTCTGGTAAAAGGGTTTGGTCTTGGTGATACCGTTGGGCATAATTTTTAGAAATCCAAAGATTTCCATCAATACTATTTTGTAAGCTATCTAAAAGTTGAACAGCTTGAGGAGTTGTTCCCATAAATCCTATGGGTTGAAATTGAGAGAAAGTAGGATTGGTCACAATTTAAAGTTTCTCAATTTTGATAATCTAGTATTTGTCAAACTAAAGCTTATTTACTGGCCAAGCGAGTGTTTATATTTAGTTGATCAGCTGTTGTCATTATTTTATTATTTAATGTATTGTAATATTACCTGAAAACTCGCTAATTTTATAATTGGAGTGAGATATAGTAATTTTTAGTTGAGTGAAATATAGCTTGGGATAGTTATTCGCTTATATTGTATTACAATTTTTTAGTGAAAGTTAGAATAAGCTATGGTTTAGAGATAACAGATATTCCGTAAGTTATTGACAATTAAAAATACTTTAACTATAACTTTAGCATTTGGTTTTTAATCAATAAAATTAATATTTTATGGAGAAGAAACTTGTCTAGCTACAACTATGATGATCTAAGTAAAAAGCTTGAAAGTTTAGAAAAAAAAATCAACTCTTGGGAAAAATCTTTAGCAAGAGGAACTCATCCTTGGGGAATGATCAATGCGAGACGAGTTACAGGAGCTTTCGAATCACAAAACAATGTTAGGCTTAATATCTCTCAGCTCGAATTAGTAAATATATACCGTGAATGTCCCCAAATTTTAGAAAATATTGCCATTAAAGCTTCTCTATCTGCCGATAGTTATCGACAAAAAACTGCTGGGATGATTTACCTCGAACCAACTGGTAATGGTAATTATTGGATTATCCCGACTCAGGACGGTAATTATTGGTTAGTTCCCAGAGATAATATTGTTATCAACACCCCAGTAATTAACACTTTACAGTCAATATTTGATTGTGAAGGATTTCAAGAAAGAATAACAAAAGATTTTATACTTAATAAGCCAGCAAAACTTTCCTTGAGTTCTAATAACAAACAATGGAAAGTAGACAAAACAGGAGAAATACAGTTTAGTTATAGTCAAAGCAAATCTTCTTTATTAGAATCTGAAATAAAACAAATAAAAGCAGAAAGAACCAAACTTCAATCACAAATTCAACAAATCCAAAAATACATAATAACCAATAGTAATGCTTCAGAGTCACAGCCAATTAAAATTCAGTTATATCAATTAGTTAATGAGGTTAAAGAATTAGCCCATGAGGTTAAACAAATCAAAAAACAAATCCCAAAAAATCAACAATCAGATCGATCACAACAGAATATTATTGACCAACAACAACAGCAATTAGAACAGGCTAAGGAAGAACTTCGATTGTTACGATCTTTATTAGAAAAAGCCGAACAAGAAAGAAAGCAAATGCGCTTACAAATTGAAAAATTAGAGCGATCGCATGGTACTTTCTCTTCTGCTCAAGATCGGTCAACTTCTATCCCCATAAATTGGAAAAATGCCCAAGAAGTAGATATTTTAACTGGACATAGCGATTCAGTTCGTACTGTGGCGATTAGTAACTGGCAAGATCGTCAGAATATTATAGCTAGTGGAAGTTTTGATAATACAATTAGAATCTGGAATTTAGAAACAGGAATCTTAATTAATACTCTACGAGAAACATCTCGGATCAATGTGATCGCGATTCATCCTAATCAATCTCTATTAGTTAGTGGTTGTGATGATAATAAAGTCCAAATTTGGAATCTGGATAACTCAACTTCTATTCCTTTGGAATTTCATACCAATAGGGTTTTAGCAGTTGCGATTAGTAAAGATGGTAAAACACTAATTAGTGGTAGTCGCGATCATACTTTAAAAATCTGGAATTGGTCTAGTCTTAATTTAGAATTAAGCCATGATATTGATGAAGATTATGGGACAATTCTTGCTCTAAAAATTACTCCTAATAACAAACAAATAATTGGTGTTTATGGTGATAATACTGTCCGAGTTTGGGATTTAACTACAGGAAAACTTATCAAAACTTTAATCCAACATACCGATCTAATTTGGTCAATAGCAATTAGTCCTGATAGTAAAACTCTAGTTTGTGGAAGTCGCGATCGCACTATCCAAATTATTGATTTATCCACAGGTTATATCAAGCAAACTTTAACGAAACATACATCGGCAGTCTGGACAGTTGCGATTAGTCCTGATGGTAATACTTTAGCTAGTGGCGGTTCTGACAATAATATTATTTTGTGGGACTTGCATAGTGGAGAAGTACAAAAAATTTTAACAGGACATTCTCAAGATGTTTTATCTGTAGCTTTTAGTCCTGATGGTCAAAAATTAGTGAGTTGTAGTCGCGATCAAAAAATCAGAATTTGGCAACCTAGTATTACACAGTAGTGAATACTTCTCAATTACTCAAAACTACCAATCATTATTATTGGATTAATTGTGGGATTTAATTTTAATTTGTTCTTGCCAAATATTGACAAGATTACTAATAGTAGTATCCCAATTATATTTATCTTTAATAGATTCTCTGCCTTTAATTCCCATCTTTTGACGCAGAGTAGAATCTTCAACTAAAAGTTTGAGCTTTCCGATAAAATCATCCTCATTACTAGGCTGATATAAATAGCCATTAACTCCATCTTCAATATTTTCTACAACTCCTCCCGCATTCGGTGCTAATACAGGAATACCAGCGGCAAAAGCTTCTACAACAGTTAAGCCTCTAGTTTCTTTTTCCGAAGTGGTTACATGAAGATCGCAATTAGCTAAAAGTTCGGGAATAGCTTCGGGGGCAACTCTCCCAAATAAATGAAAATTGGTCTCGAGTTCAGCTAATTTATTAACAATTTGATCTTTAGTTTCTCCATCTCCTACAACTAAGAAAGCAATTTTATCTTTATCTATTTGTTGCAATAATTTGGGTAGCAAAGATAGGGTAAAATCCCATCCTTTGTCGGGGGTTAAACGACCTAAAAAAATCAGCTTAACGCGATCGCCTATTTGTTCTAAGTTATATCTATTAGCAAAAAAATTATCCTGACGTAAATTTGGATCAAATTTTTCTGACTCAAAACCTAGTAAATTACCGTATAAACTATTTTTAATTCCTAAGGCGATAATTTTTTCTTTAGTAATAGTGCTAGAGACTAAAGTAGCATCATAGGAATTATAAACATATACAATTAATTTTTGCAGTAACCATTGTAAACCTGCCAGTACGGGTTTAGGTAAAGGAAAAAAGTCTTCTAAATATTCTAAAAAATTAGTTCTGAAAAAACCGACACAAGGTATATTATTGCGACGAGCATACTTAACCCCTGTTAATCGCCAAAAATTAATAAATAAACGTTCTGGTTCGTCAACATGAATAATATCTGGTTTAAAGTTAGCTAATTCTTGCTTGATTTGTCGATAAGCACTCCAAGCGACATCGCGCTCAAAATCTACAAAATAAGGTTTACTTTTTAAGCTGACTACTCTGACTCCAGGAAAAATCTTACCTGTATAATCTTGCCAATTGGGATAAATATCAGCGAGAGGGCTATAATCGGGACAAAAGAACAAGACTTCATGTCCCCATTGACTGAGTTTTTGCAGCCGATAAAATCCACTCACAGTTACTCCATCAATAACGGGAAGAAAACCAGAAGCAATAATCGCAATTTTCATATTTTCAGCAGCTATGTCGTTATGCTGCCCTCTAGATTACTCCTAAAACTCTATAATATCCATGCAAAATTCAATCCAGATGATAATACCAATTTGAATGAGGTAAAGTCAGTTTGGTTTTGCGCTAATTAAAACGTTGTATTAGTGAGGTTGATTCTAAAGATGAAATTCTTATTTCTAACTCGACTGTTGTGATTTGCTAAAGCCATTTCCGAATGAGACATTCAGTGTGGTTCAATAAACTCTAAGATCTTTACTTG
>JASJDR010000285.1 GCA_030065615.1 Xenococcus sp. MO_188.B8
AGGATTGGCAATCAGTAGTAGTTTAGTTTGCTATTTAGTTTCTATGGCTTTACTGGCGATCGCGGATAGTTCTAATATTTTGTTATTGTCTGCTTTGATTGAAGGTTTAGCTGGGGGAATCGCCATCCCCATGATTTTAGCCTTAATTAGCGATCGCTCTGGCAGCAAGGAACAGGGGAAAGTCTATGCTCTTTGTTTAGGAGGTTTTGATCTAGGTATGGCTTTCGCCGGACCAGTTTTAGGAAAATTAGAAAAAACTTTGAGTTATAGCGGTTTATTTTTCTTAGCCACCATTTTATCAGCGATCGCTTTAATAATTTTCATGACCTGTTCCAACAAAAACGTATCTCATTCTCTGAGATTTGCTTTAGGTCGCGAAGGAGATCTTTACGCTAAAGATTAACACTTTCCTTCTTTGATCAAAATCTACACAAGCATAGTTCATTTGAAAATACTGCCACTATCATAAATCATAAACTCATAACTGATCAATGAGAACTGATTAACCAATGAATACCGATATTAACGAACTAACTGAGCTTGATACTAATCCTTATATTGAACTAAATAATCAAGGTCATATTGAAAAATTTGACCTCACCAGAGAAAAATATTATTTAGGAAGAGATCCTAATTGGTCAACTATTCCTATTCCTAAAAGTTGGACTGTAATGTCTCGACGACAAGCAATAATTGCCAAGGAAGGCAACGAATATCGCATTAAAGAATATCGCAGTCAAGATAGAGGGACCGAACAATCAGGTGGCAATGGCATTTTCCTTGACCAAACTAGAATTACCCCCAGTGAAGGTTATCTCCTCAGAAATGGTATACAACTTCATATTGGGCTAGATCCTCGATATCAAATTATCCTTACCTATCGCAATCCTCAAAGCACTACAGCACCTCTGCCTAGGAAACGTCGTTTAGAGTTGACTGGGATGGGAGAAGGACCAATAGAGTTGGGCAGAGCTCCTAATCCTCGTAATTATGCTTCGATGCAACTAGATGCTCCTACCGTATCCCGCCTTCACGCGACAATTTATTCTGATCGCAAAGGAGGACATATTCTACAAGACCATAGTTCTAATGGTACTTTTGTTAATGGTAAAAGGATTGAAAAACGTCAATTACTCAATCGAGACGATACGATTCAAATTGGGCCTTATCATCTCATCTATACCAGTACAGCTCTAGAGTTAAGCACCACCAACAAAAATATTCGTCTTGATGCTCATAACTTATCACTAACAGTCCTAGATAAAGCTGGAAATAAAAAAACTATTCTCGATGATATCTCCTTAGTTATTGAACCAGGACAATTAGTAGCTTTGGTGGGGGGTAGTGGTTCGGGAAAATCTACCCTCATTAAATCTTTATTACAAATCAATAACCTTGATTCAGGAGAAGTTTACCTGAATGGAGACGATTTGCAGCAAAATTGGGCAATTTATCGTTCTCAAGTAGGTTATGTTCCTCAAGAGGATATGATCCATAACAACTTAACTGTCGAAGAAGTTTTAAATTATGCTTGTAAATTGCGTCTCCCACCGGATACTAATGTCAAAGAACAAGTGGGTAAGATTTTAGAGCAAGTTAAACTTTCGCCAGTTCGTCATACTTTAATTAGTCAACTCAGTCCGGGACAGAGGAAATGCGTCAGTATTGGAGTTGAATTACTCTGCGATCCCAAATTATTCTTCCTGGATGAGCCGACATCAGGATTAGATCCTGGTTTAGATAAAGAGATGATGCAGCTATTGCGGGAATTAGCAGCTCAAAATAGAACTATTATCTTAGTGACTGATGCTACAGCAAATATTGAAGTTTGTGATCGTATTGCAGTATTGGGTTTAGGTGGTCAACTATGCTATTTCGGTCCTCCACAGAAAGCTTTGAATTTCTTTGGGATGCCAGAAGGTGATTTTGCGGATATCTACATTGAATTAAATCAAGGTAATACAGAAAAAGCAATTCTTGCTAATGTTGGTAATTGGCATCATAAATTTCTACAATCTCCTCAATACAATTCTTATGTTCGCCATACTCTCAGTCCAGGGAAACAAGAACAACAATCTACTGATACCTCAATTCGTACGGGAATTTCTCCTTATAAACAACTGTGGCTCTTGTCTGGGCGATATTGGCAACTGATAAAACGCGATCGCTCAAGCTTCATCCTCGCTCTCTTATCAGGACCTCTTACTCTCTTGATCACTGCTTTCTCTTTTGGAACAGAACTACCTGTCAGCATCTATAGCAGTAACACATTACAATTACTATTTATTTTTAGTTGCATTGCCATTTGGATCGGACTATCCAATTCAATTCAAGAAATTTCTCAAGAATCAGCGATCTATTTTCGTGAAAGACTTTTAAATCTAGGACTACTTCCCTATATTGGGTCGAAACTTTTAATTCGGGGGGGCATTGCCTTACTACAAACCATTTTAATCGCGATCGCTATTTTAATATTATTCAAATCTCCAGATTTTACTTTAATATCTTGGTCTATTGGATTAGTAATTACAACGTTTCTGACTCTTATTGCTAGTACTAGTCTCAGTTTAATGATTTCTGCCTGCGTCAAAGACAGCAATCAAGGAACTAATATATTGCCCCTAGTAATGATTCCGCAAATTATTTTATCGGGAGTCTTATTTAAATTAGACGGCTTATCAAAGATAGTATCATGGTTCATGTTAAGTCGTTGGTCGGTAGGAGCTTACGGTATTTTAGCCCAGGTTAACGAGATTACGGATTCGACCAATAAAGTTTATGAGGCAAATTGGGATAACTTATTGCTTAATTGGGGTATCTTGTTAGTTCATATTTTGGTTTATCTGATAATCACAGTTATAGTCCAAAAACAAAAAGACGTATTTTAGTCAGTTAACAGTTAACAGTGAGCAGTTAATAGTTATCGGAGTGGGTTGTAGTTTGTCAATGTAAATAAAACTGAAAATTGTCATCGTGAATGATAAGTTGACTCTAAGATATTGAATATAAGGAAGATTTTTCTTGATCAACAGATATAAAATACCAGGATCTTAACTATGGTTAAATCAACGGCAAGTAATGACCAAAAACTTTTTCGGCTTCTCATTGCTGCTGCTTGGATTGATGGAGAATTTCAAACCGCAGAGCGGGAATATTTGCATAAACTAGCTGCCCAGCGAAACTTACTAGAACAACCGGAAATAAAATTTTTATTATCCAGCACAAACCCAATTGAATCTGAAACATGTTATCAATGGTTATCAGAATATTTAGGCGCTCACCCTACAATAGAAAATTATCAAAGCTTGTTTGCTGAAATTGCTGGAGTATTATATGCCGATGGTTATATCGACACAGAAGAAGCTAAACTTTTAAATCAACTTCAGGAATTAGATCCTAGTAAGATTAATTCTCGTTCTGCCTTAGACATTATAGTTAGCTCGATTCGCGAATTGTATCGGAAAGATCATTGACACTCCGACCAGTAAGCTCCTTAAGTCGCTGTACTGGGGGATTCTTGTTTCAGCGCCTCTTGGCTAGACACAGTATTAAACGGTGCCCCATTAAAGTCAGTGAAAGGGTTACCCCTTCCACTGCTCTCCAAAACGTAGCGTGATAGTTTCCCATCACTACGCTCCTCAATAAAACGGCTACTGTCATTAGAACGCATAATTAAGTCATAGTAGGGATATCTTCTTTCCATGTCCAGTTTAGTTTATTAAACCATTTATAGAGTTCTGTTATCCTCTTCTGCCTTTGATAATCATCAATGATTTTGAGGTCAGATTTTGACTTTTCGTCGTGGCAGTGTACATGCAATAGTTGTAAATTTTTGTATTCATCCTTACCCCCTGCTGCGGTAGGGATGATGTGGTCGATTTCTATTGCATCATTCTCGCGAAAAATTAGTCCGCACTTTTTGCATTTGCCCTTTTGCTTCTTAAGCAATGATGCTGTTCGCGTAGGCATCTCTGGGTGTCTACCCATTCGGGAACTCCAATAAATTAAGTCGCCGTTGTATGGACTGACTTCACCTTTAACTTTGACAAACCTATGAGATGTTTTGTCCTTTTTGGTTTTCCGTTCGGATGTGAAGTCTCTGTGGGACTCTAAGATGAAGGGATTGTCATATTGTCTAGATGAAAAGACCCAATTGTTGTCACCAATTCTGTGAAAGTATTTGGATTTTACCCATTTTTTCCCTTTTCTTTGATGACGATTTAATCCCCATCTGTATAATTTCCAGAATAACAGGTGATTCATACGGCTAAACACTGCGCTGTTTACTACGTTGGAGAAATAATTGCACCATCCTCTAATGATTGGATTGAGGTGGGAGATTAACGCTACTTGCGTTGCACTTTTATGGTTATCAATTATTTCCACCAATTTGTTATAGTGCCGTTTCTGGCTTTCTTTGGATGGAGTTATCAATGTTTTGAAACCTAGCTTTTTGCCCTTATGTGTTCCAGAGGTGTATTTTCCTACTGGAAATTGACGTACGTGGAATCCCAGAAAATCAAATCCTGGTTTTTCATCCTTGTATCTGTTTAGGGTATGGGTTAACCTCGTTTTGCTAGGTTTTAACTCTAATCCCATGTCATTTAACCATTCAGAGATTAACTCTGAGCATCTTTGGACAACGGTTATATCTTTGTGAAAGATGACAAAGTCATCGGCGTACCTAATTAAAGAAACAGATTGTTTGCGTCTTGAGAGACTGATTTTAAGATTGTTTTCGTCTCTTATAACGAGTTTGGCAACTTGTCCTTTAATATAAGTTTCCATTCCGTGGAGGGCGATATTTGCCAATAGAGGCGATATAGTGCCACCTTGAGGTGTACCCTCAGATGTCGGAAACAACTTGCCATTATCAACTACACCAGCATTTAACCATGCTCGGATTTGTCTCCGTAGGGTAGGAAATGTATTTAGTTTTTTAAGAAGCTGTTTATGGTTGATACAATCGAAGCACTTACTTATATCAGCATCTAACACATATTTTGGTTTGAAGCAAATGGTTTTGAAGATTGCCTCAATTGCATCATGACATGAGCGTCCTAGTCTAAACCCGTATGAATTCGGTTCAAATCTAGCTTCCCATTCTGGTTCGAGAACCAGTTTAACTAGTCCTTGCAATGCGCGGTCGTATATTGTCGGTATTCCTAACGGTCGCTTTTCTTCTTTCCCAGGTTTAGGAATCCATACCCTCCTAGTGGGAGCGACTTTCGAACCCAGTGTTAATTTATTTACCAAGATTAGACGTTGCTTTGGGGTCAGGCTTTTAATCCCATCCACACCCGCCGTCTTACGACCTTGATTTTCCTGAGTGACACGACGAACCGCAAGACATTTTGCACCCCAGGATTTAATTAGAAGTTTTTGGAGTCGTCGAACTAATTTGACATCACCACGACGTGACGCTTTGTAAATCCGCTTTTGCAACTTATAGATGTTCCTTTCTAGCTTACGCCAGGGGATGTCATCCCATTTATACATCGGTTGAACCGTGTTCATAACATATTAATTGCTACTTGTAGCTTTACCTTCCGTATTACCGTGAGTCCGTCAGCATATCCTTATCATTACAATAAAGCATTAGCTTTTGACTCAATCTTTCTTATCCATTGCCTATTCTTGAGAATAGAGATTGCGTCTTAGCTGACTACTCTTGAAATCGACCTTTCATGAGAGCAATTGGATAAGTTACTTCGTTCCTCATAATCATTGTTGTGTTTCCTTAGAACAGAACTGCCTACCGAGTTTTTGGGATGTGCTGATAGACAACTAACGACGTTTCTATCTCCCTTGTGTTTGGGCATGCCAAACCTTGTGACCTTTTGGTACTCCCAGTGTGACAGCCTTATTTCACTGGTTATCGGTAACGATAGTGTAATCGTTCTTTTGCTTTCGCTATTCTTAGAGACTTACTGACGGGATACCAGTTTAGGCTATTAGTATCTTTCCGCTTTTATTCCCGCTTCAGGCTTTGATGGCTATTCGCGAACCTGGGGAATATGTTTTCACTTCAGCACCAGAAGGATAGGTCTTGGAATGTTGTTGCTTCGGGTGTGACCCGTCTTAATTATTCCTCACCTATATGATTATGAAGTTGTCATTTATAGAGGATTAAAGTGCGAACTCTACCCTGTATGGGTTACTCTATAAATGCCTCTCATCCCCCTAATTACTTAGGTTTCGAGAGAACGAATCGCACCGCTAGACCGACTCCACAAGCTTTTTCTCTAACGGTATGTCCTACCGCCGTGATTCCACGATTTCTGATTATTTTAGCTGCATTAATATCCCTTGATTCAGTATGTCCACAGTGTTGACAATTATGAATTCGTTCACTGAGTTTTTTCTTGCCAGTAAACTCACCACAATTACTGCATTCTTGGCTAGTATAATTTTTATCTACTTGAAGATAATATTTTCCTCTTTTCCAACAAACAAAGGGTAATATTTGGTGCATAAAGCTACCAATGCCAGAATCAAGAGATTGTTTGCAAAATAATCCTTTTGACCAAGATTTATAATCAATATCCTCAACAAAAATATTATCGGCTTGGTCGCATAAATAATGAGCTAATTTAAATTGCCAATCTTTCCTAGAGTTAGCAACTTTCTCGTGGACTATAGCAATCCTTTTTTGCAGTTTTAACCAATTATTTGAGCCTTTAGTTTTCTTTTTTAGTCTTCGCTGAAGTATTTTCAACTTCCTAAGCTGACTTCTAAGATACTTAGGGCTTTTGATTAACTCTTTCGGAGTTGCTATAAAACTTTCTATTCCTGCATCTAATCCAATTGATAACTTCCCAGGGTTAGCATCAGGTACTTTTTCTTCTGATTGAAAAGCAATCATCAAATAATAACCACTTGCTCGCTTCACAACCTGAAATTGTTTAGGAACAAAACCAACTGGATAAGCTCTAGATTGCCTAATTCGTACCCAGCCTATGGATGGTATTTTTACTTTCCCTTGTCCCAAGCAATTTTTAAGCAATTGAGGGAAAATAAAACTTCTAAAGCGATTCTTGCTTTTAAATCTAGGAAATCCTCGATCAGGAATTTTAAAAAAATCATTCCAAGCTTTATCAACTCTTTTTAAAACTTGCTGTAAACATTGAGCATTAACAAGTTTCAAATGAGTAAATTTTTTCTTGGCTAAAGTTAAAGCTTTAGCTTGATTATTGTATCCAGGATAGGTCGCATCAGCAGGGATAATGTATTCTGAAATTATTGAGCAACGATCTACTTGAGACTTACGAGATTCTAACCAACTTTTTCTTTCAGCATGCGCAAAATTGTAGACACTACGGCAAATATTTAAATATTGCTCAAATTGCCTGATTTGCTGTTGAGTCGGCTTGATTTTGTACTGGTAAGTATAAATAATCATGGCGCAAAATTTCATAATGCTATAATTTAGCTTACAATTTATCGCTTTGTTATGGGAACTATATATAATAAAGGTTTTAGGTCTGTTTATAAGCTTATTGCTCACGTTGTTTTTGTAGTTAAGTATCGTAAAAAAGCTATCAATAAAGAAAGAGGTGAAAGATTAGAAGTAATATTCAAAGATACTCTTCAGAAATGGGATTGTAATTTGCTGGAGTTTAATTTTGAAGACGATCATTGTCACCTAATTGTTGAATTCAAACCAGATGTTCAATTATCTAAATTAATTGCTAATCTAAAGACAGTAAGTTCTAGATTGATTCGACAGGAATATCCGAATCTTAGCAAGCAATATTTTTATGGAAAGCCATATTTTTGGACAGGTTCTTATTTTGTTGCTAGCTGTGGTGGGGTTACTGTCGAACATTTGAAAGCTTACGTGGAGAATCAAAAAAGCCCTCAAGAACGGAAAGCCAGGGCTATAATTGATTAAAATTCGTCTTCTGATTCAGGAATCCACCAATTCATTAACTTGTATTCTGGTTCAAAAGTATTAATTAGTAATTAAATGTTCTGTCTTTGTAACTGTTTCACGATCCAATTCTTCCAAGGTTATGAATTAACTTTTGCTGTCCGAATAGCTTGAACAACTTCATCATATTTAGTCATCAGAATATCTTTTGAGGAAGCATAACCAAAATTAACAATTACTGCTTTAGCTTCTTCGTTTGATAATCCAGCTTCATTAGCTATAGCGTACAGTCTTTTTAATTGTGAATTAGTAACTTTTCTCTCTTTTATTTGTGGGTAATTATCAAGTTTTTTGTAGTTATTTTAGGTTGAAAATTAGGAATATAATCAACTGATTTATTAGTATTTATACTAATCCAATGCTTTAAAATATCAGCGATTTGTTTTCCTGGCTTTGAGAAAGTAATATCGGCTAAATCATGACATCTAGACTTACTAAAAGTAATTTGATGTTCAGCATTTAACTCACCAAAAATATCAAACTCATAATCAATAC
>JASJDR010000286.1 GCA_030065615.1 Xenococcus sp. MO_188.B8
GGGTTGTAGCGATTGATAAGTTTCAACTCAATTTTTATTGAGAATAGATGCTTTAACTGAGAATCAACCTCAGCTTATTGAGAATAATCGATGATAATTACTTATTGAATTCAAATATAAATTCTCGATTTTAACTAATGATAAATAAGAGCAATCTTAATTCTTTCTACTCCCAGTTTTATCGCTTTTTTACTATTTTATATATTTCGTTAGGATGATCTACCCCTAATTTTTCTTCAAAAATCTTTAAAGCTTCTTGATAGATAGTTTTTGCTTTTTCATATCTTCCCTATTCCCTAAATCAACAGATTTCTTCTTCCTTTGAGGCACATATTTAACATCAACTGGCCGATACAACTTCGACATTTGACGTGGTTTACAGTAACTGTTCTATATCCCTTGCTCCATGCAGGACGCGCACTACTTTGATGCCGTTATCAATGGGACGGTAAAACAGCACGTATTTATCTACCACAAAACTTCTTAAATCTGGAGCTAATTCCGGGCGCGCAGCTCCCATGTAAGGAGACCGCGCCAGTAGCGCTGCTTTTTGATAAATACTCTCGATCAATTTATCGGCTGCCTCTTCACTGAATTGTGCGATATATTCCCAGATTTCTATCAGGTCTTCCCTTGCCTGTGGGGATAGTTCTTTTTGAGCAGCCATTACGCTTTACGCTTCTTCGCGATTCTCTTTCTTCCTTCAGCTTTGATTTCCTCGACATCAAAAGGAACACTCTCACCAGTTTCTAAAGAGTCTATTCCTTTTTTAATCTCTTTACGAAGTTCCTCGATCTTAATTTGTCTGAGCATATCTCTCTCTTTAAGCAGTCGCAGACCGTCGCGGATGACTTCACTGGCAGAATAGTACATGCCGCTTTCCACCTGAGACTGAACAAACTGCGCTAATTCCTCGGTAAGAGAAACATTCATCGTGCCACTCCCATGTCATGATTAACTGTCACTTTATATTTAAGTATACAGGCGATAACAGGGAATAACAATTATTGTTATTGCTTTCGAGGTGGTAAGGGATATGAGATTTGGCCATCATAAGCTATGTTTGGTCTTTCATTTCGATAACGCCAATTTCTGCTAACGCGGCATCAATAAGTTTCAAGAATCTAGGTGCTTTTTTGGCAATTTCTTGTAGTTTTGGAGTTGTTAATTTGTCTGGATTTACCGTATTTAAATAAGATAATCCTTTCTGGATCTTTTGCAGTGCCTTGGTTTCAGCGTTAAGTGTGACAGGTGGCACACTTTCTCTGTTATCGTTTTCTGCACTTAGGTAGCGCATAATACTGCGACGGCTTTTGCCAACGATAACCTTTAATGCTGGCACCAATGCTTTTTCTCCTTTTTTTGGGCGGTGCGGAGAATCTGTGTATCCTGCTTCCTTTAGTCTCTGGGCTAATTCTTTCACCTCTTTAGGCGTATAATCCCGTCGATGTTCGTTTTCAGCCACTTCACACTGCAAAGCTCTCCCAGGATCTTCTTCAGCATCAAACGGCATAATACGAATGGGAATACGCTCTAAGCTAAAAAGCTCTGCATAAATTTGAGGTTGGTTTTCTTTTAATAGCTGGATAGCGGCTAATCGGTGCCCTCCTGCGAGTAAACGATACTTTTCATCAGTGACTAAGGGTTCAAGAAGACCGATAACGGCAATGGACTCAGCTAAATTTTCGACATGTTCTGGGTTAAGGTTTCTTGTATCATTTTCTCTTAGTTTAATCAAACTCAAAGGAACAAAAACCTGTTCCTTTTTCTCCTGTTCAGCCTGTATACTTGTCGTTTCATCTTGAAAATACATTTCTTCTGCTGCCAAGGTAGCAGCATCCCAAGATGTCTGTTGTTCCTTTTTTTTAGCCATCAATAATCCACTTTGCTACTATCTTGAGGTTTTCTACACCACGTCCTTTGGGAGCATAATCCATAATTGGCGTTTGTTCCGCCATCGCGTTAAAAAGTCCAGCATCCTGATGCACCATCATACAAGGAGTATCTGGAAAGTATTTCGGCATCATTTGAGGAAAAGATTTATCAAGCTTACGGCTCTGGTTAATTTTAGAGAGAATTACTGCATGGCGCGGAGCGATATTTATTCCTTTTTCCCGTGCAGCTTTTAGTTGTTTTTCTACTCTGACAGCCCCAAGTAATGAGATAGGATGAGAATCTAGAATAATAAGTGCTGAGGAAGCAGCCATCAAAGCCATTTGTTCAAGATGTTTATTTCCTGGTGGGCAATCAAAAATGATTACATCGCAGTTATTAAGATTAGAAATTCTCTCGGCAAGTAGACCACGAGTCAGATTTTGGACATCTTGGCTTTCTAACTCTGCCCCTCCAGGATAAACAACAATGTTGTTATCGACCTGTTCTCCTTTAGGGGTCTTTCCCATTAACAGATGAGCGGTTCCAGGAACATTGAGCTTAACTCCTAATGTAAAAGCAACATTGGATTGAGGATCTAGATCTACAATAAGGACGCGTTTGCCTTGATGGGCTAAAATTGACGCAAGCCCACAGGAAATGGTGGTCTTCCCTACCCCGCCTTTACGCCCAGCAACAGCAATTCGGTGAGGAGAGGTCATATTTTATCGGTTTTTTGATAGATTTTTTCATGCGTATTATGGCAAATGTCTTATCTTTGCGCCACCTTTTTAATGAGATTTCGTTTTAGCTTTAATTTCTGTTAAAGAGTGGAGGAAAACATCTCACGATAAATCTTCTTCAGTAAAAAGTTAATTTTAAAATCAATAAACCTTTGCCATTACTCCCGTATATAGATCTTCTTTAGAAAAGGGTGTGACAGTAAACTGTGATGAATCTCGTTCTAACCAGTTGCCAAAAACTAATGCTCTTCCGTCAGGGTTTAAGTTACATCCTTGATAAACTCGTGTCGGTTGACCATTAATCCTGATCTGATGCTTGAACTCAAGTTTTAATCCTAGCTTCCTGAGTATTCTTTGAACTACTGTGATCGCAGAATCCTTTTCTGGATTTATACTGACACCTAGTAATGTCTTGATATCAAACCTCCACTTAATCACCATCTCGAACCAATCAGCAAGAGAATCTTTCGTGAATTCAGCGTCAGGATTGAGGAATTGTGGGATACCAATAAGCTCTAAAGCTTTGATCTGTGACGATAACTGTCGTTTATTAATATCTGGGTGGAAAATTTTGCCGTTACCCTGTTTTTTAAGTTGTGATAGAGATCGCCTATCTCTTTCGGCTAGATAGATATTGCCGACGGTTAAGTAGTAATGAAGCTGTAATTGAGGATACCAGCCCCGATCGTCTTTTTCTACTAATTCTGGAGTAACCTCTACCCCATAGCGTTTGATTAGCTGACCTTTTTGTTCCTGGTATCGCTCCTCTTTGGTTTTGGCTCGCTTATTGCTCAATGCTTCTAATTCTGAATCACTAGGAGTTTCTACTTGAGGCACTGCCTGACAATATTGCTGATAGTTTTCCTGACATGTCTGTTTAATTTGGTCTTTTATCAGCTCAGAATTTACCAAGTCCTCGTCATTGGGGTCATCCAATTCGTAACCTTCAGCAATTAGCTTGCTGACAATTTCATTTCGGTAGTTATTCTTCCCTACATTAACCACACAGGCACGTTTAGCCCAAGTTGTGAGAGATTCTGGCGAGAAATTAACCTCTAATTCTTCAAAGTCAGAGATGCCCACTTGTTGCAATAGTGAGATATTGGCACGAGTTAATTTATGTTCCGAGGCTAACAAGCTTTTGATCGAAGTTGAACCATTACCGATCCGATTACCCTTGGCTGTAGTTTTTGCCCATAGATGACGGGTTACATCAGCTCTTAATCGTTCAAGTGTCTGACATACGGCATCGACTGTTTGAACCCCCTGAGCAATTGCCCAAACTGAATTAAAGTGCTCCTTAATATCGATACTGACTCCTGTCTCGATTACAGGGGAACAGATGACAATTTCATAATTCTGGAGAATTTGGTTGAGATTTCCCATACAACCATAGGCGGGGTGTATGGGCTCTGATACTGATTCTCGGTCAATCCTGAGTATTCTGAGCTCAGGAAATTGTTTCTTGAGATAGGATTCGAGATTGATACTACCCCATTTAGATTTAGCTTTTTGTCCTGTGGTATGAACTAAAACCTTTTCACCTCGTTGAATTGCCTTTACCAGAGCAGATATCAATTGACGAGGATCGTTACCAGAATATGTAATTAGCTTACGCTTTTTGCTTGAATTATAAAGGTTTTCAACTACCCAAGTTTTTATCGGGATGTCAATTAGTTTTTGCACGTAATCAAGAGCAATTTGCGATAAATCCGCATCAGAAAGATAAATCTTGCCTCCCGTGCCAATAACTATCTTAAGAAGCCTTTGAAAATTTTCAATAATGGCCACTCGATTATCCTGACAGGTAGAGCTATCCAGCATATGCCAAATTACCTGCTCGCATTCATCTAAAATAACGATAGTATTCTCCCAATATTCAGGTTTAAAAAAAGCTTGAGAATCGGGATGAAGAGAATCGATGCATAACCCGTAGCCTAATACTCCTTTAGTTTCTGAGTTTTTGATTTCTTCAATATGATCAATGCCAAATCGAGCGCATAAAGCTTTGGCTAGTTGGATACGATGGGTGATCACTAGAACAGGTTTACCTTGGGAAATAGCTTTTTCTGTAACTTTTGCGAGCCATCCAGTTTTGTTAGAGCCTTTAGGAGATTTTAGGCCAATAATTTGTACCTCTTCTGGGGGAACTAAATTATCACTTAGATAACGTTGATTGACTTTTAAGGGCTGGTATTTCGATAAATCGAGTAGAGATGCCAAATTAAATTTAGAGAGGGGTATACGGCTCTTATAGAGGTCATGGAAATAATTTTGCCCCTTAGCAGCAATCAAATCGTCTACTCCCTTCTCTGGATCGTCCCAAGTAATCACAGAGACTTGGCAACTTTTATTGACAAATAATTTACCGGTTATAGCGATCGCTGTTCTGACATTTCTGATGGTTTTTAGTTTTTGGTCATGGTCAAAACAGAATGAGATTTCTCTACCCTTTTGGGCAAAAACTTCTAACTGGGGGATTAATTTGGGTTGGCCGATTTTATGACCCCAATCATCTTTTGGTTGGCGATAACCGTTATAGATCCCCGGGAGGGCGATCGCACAGTAGCCAGCGCTTAGCAAGGCTCCAGCTTTTTTGGCACCCTCAGTGATGATGACGGGAATTTTAGGATTCTCTAGGACCCAGTTCCAGAAACCTAATGCTCTACCTTGGGGGGTTACGACAATCCTCTCTGGTAAGGGAACATTGTACCTTTTGGAGATCTCATTCCAGATCTTTAGGGGAACTTTAAGGGCCAAAATTTCTGTGGGTACGTTGCGTGGGGGTTCGTACTTGATGATTTTAATCTTGACCTTTTCGGGGGTCGCGAATCCTCTGGCTACAGGTTTTGCTTCGTAATGGTAGGGAATATCGGGCTTGAATTGTCCCCACTCGGCATTTTCTCCTGTGAGGACATCTACACCAGACACCCACCAGCCCCCCTGCTCGCAGTGGGCATATCTCCTTGGCCATTTGTCTCTTAACCGGCCATCGTTACGCCTTTCGCTCGAAGGTACTGCATAAAGTAAGCGTTCGTAGGGTTCAAAGCCTGAGAGGGAGACAGGATTAAGAGCTGTCAGGGAGGGAGCGACTTGTGAAAGATCGACCCATTCCTGCCAGTGTTCTGGCTCGATGTGAGTCGGACGCGTCGGAGGATTGGGATTAGCAAAATTATAGTTAGTGCTCTCATTGGTTTCTGAAATCAACATAAAGCTCTTTATCCCTTTTGGAGTAGATATTGAGCTCAATCTTGCCAGATGTGTTGAGGTACTTTTTTTTAGCGTATTAGTCTTATCAGACTAATCAGGAATGTTAGCAAAGCTGAAACCTTTACCCTGTATGAATTTCAAAAATGAGTGGTCGGGGGATACTAGAGGTTTGGTCGGGGGATACTAGAGGTTTGGTCGGGGGATACTAGAGGTTTTGTTAGCAAGCTCAAAGCTATATCTAGTATTGGTTTGAGCCCATTTTTTGAGACTTTTTTTTTGCTAACACGATGCTAACAAGTTGTTAACAAGTTGCTAACTAAAAAATCCGAGTAAATTATTCGCTATTTTCTTATTGGAGCTAATATTAACTAGTCTTTAATTGGGAGTAGTTCTCGTAACTTGGTTTCCATCTCTTCTGATGGAGTACGTTTACCTTTTTCCCAATATCCAACCAGGGCGTTGCTTACTCCCAACCATCCTGCTAGCTTTCTCTGACTCCACCCTTTAGCCTTCCTTGCTTTTCGTATTTGCTCGCTTGTTAGCCCCGTTGTTCTTATCGGTATTCGCTTCTGGGCTTTTGGTTGGCGCTTAACATTAGCTGCCAGCAGTTCTGGAATGGGATCTGGGGGATTGATCGTTAACTTGGCTTGGAGTAACCATTCAATAATTTTCATCTTTCTCGCTTCTTTAGGTTTTCCCTCCTGACTTCCAGGCTGCAACCATTCTGGATAAGATTCGTCAAACCGAATTTGCCACTTAAGCTTTTGTAATAGTTTTAAGGCATTATCCCAGCGTTGCCTGAGGTCATATCCCTTACGCTTGTCGCTACGAGCTTTATCAATGACGTTATGGGGCAGTAGAGCTTTGAGCAAAGTTTCTACGCGGTACTTTCCCGTGACATGAATCCGACTCTCCATCGCTAAGTGAATTGCCAACCTTAACGCCAGTTCGTCATGATAGGGATCGATTGTAAGAATGTCTTTAGCTAGGTAGCCAAATTGATATAATGCTTCTTTGAGCTTGCTACCAGCTTTATTCAGGAAACTATGGAAGATTAAACCAGGTTGGACTGTTATGTAGACCTCTTCAGGTTGTTCTACTTTGCCTGCTAGGTTTAGCTGTCCTCTGGGATCGACCACAACATTCCACATTCTTCCGGTAGGGGTACTGGCATTAATTCCACCCTTTTTGTTTCTGCCTTCAACCCAAACGGACTTTACTAGCAAACAATCGAGCACAAATGCTGTCTTGGCAATCTCAGAAAGCTTCTGATGAACTGGTAAGTCAGTTCTTTTATCCCATCCCAGATATTTGATGACATCACTAGCCTTGAGACAAAATTTGCCTTCCCAAGGTACGGGTTGATTCATCGTATGAGCGGCAAAAATCAAATGTAGCTTCACGGTATTAAAACCATACTTATCTATGATCTGCTCGGCTTGTTCCCAAGGAAGTACTGTAATGTCACCAGGGCTACTAATGTAATGTTCGATATAGTTATTTGGGTTGCCTTTGGCTTGGTGTTTAAAGTAAGCTAGCCCATTGTCATCTTTATGCCAAAATTCTTTTCTAATTTGAGCTCTAATTGCGCTGGTTAAAGCAGCGAACGTAGGTACAGCTAAAATATCATTCGTCAATCTAGGTTCGGTAACTGGTATGGGCTCTTGGGTCTGATTTGGTTTAAACCTGAGAATTTGATTCAAATCTGCTAGGGTAAGCTTTGGTAGATCTAAGCCTTTAGTAATAGCTGAGACAACTCGTTGAGAAATATCTTGCAAAACTAGAGAAATTTCCGATTCTAAAGCCGCTGATTTTGCTTCTTGGCGATTTCGAGAACCAGTTTTAGTGCTGGTTTCGCCCCTTAGGAGGTCTAATTGTGCTAGTTTTTCGATTACTAATTGTTCGTGATTGGTTAGCAACTCCTCAGCGGTTTTTTCCCAGATCTTAGCTGCTTCAAATTCGGGAGCAAAATCGTTCTCTAAATGTTTAACTATTTGAGCTATGTTCCCCTCATCCAGCTTTAACTTAACTGCGGTGACATTATCTTCTAGATCGCGAATGATTTCTACTGGTGGTAATTCTGACTCGCTCGGGTTGATCGTGGTTTTGAGCTGAATTTTGACCAGCTCCTCGTAGCGCTTGATGAAACGAAAAGCCAACAGATCGGCGACTAACCTCAAAAGGTTTGAATGAGCTCGTAACCATTGAGTCGTTTGCTTGATTTGTTGGGGATTTAGATTATTTTTATATAGATTACATCGATCTTGTAATTCATCAACTTGTGTCTTATTAAACTTGAAGATCTTATCATTTTGCTCCGGCATGATTTTACCTAATTAGAGGACAAAAATTGGCAAGTCATAAAAAGTTAGTTTCCTACTGTTGTTACTTCCCATAAAAATCTTTTGCGGCATCAGTATCTGTTCCCTATAAAGTTAGTTTAAACTTTGTTGGGGTTGAATTTTGGTTGAAGTCCCACTATTGAAAAATTTCTGATTCTTCTTCACAGAAAGTGATGAGTTATTAGTTTAGAGTTCTAGTTGATTCGGTTTCTTCTGTTTTGGTTTTGGTTTGGGCTGCTGGG
>JASJDR010000074.1 GCA_030065615.1 Xenococcus sp. MO_188.B8
CCAGTGAAACTATGATTTATATCGTCATGATAAATCTTATGTTAAGACGTTTAACTTACAGTTCTCCAACCCCAGTGTCTACCTAGTTATCAATTATCAAACACGCTCTCTAAGATAACTGTGACTAGAGATCTTTTATAAACTCTCCAATTCAACGTAACAATTGCAAAAGACATACTCAAAATAGGGTTCATCAACGGAGCAACAATCATTGCGCCAATGATCACAGCACTACTATTAGCTAAAAGTCCTAAAGTAGCAATCACCGCTGCACTAATCAACAAGAAAAAGAAACCAAAAGAAGGAATTGAAGCAGCTTCCCGAGAATGGGCTAAATCTACTAATAGAACAGGTTCTTCTAGGTAAATGCGCCAACTAGCTGTGAGTGTTTTCCAGAATTGCCATAGCTTACGGAAAATTTTAAGTAGAAATTTAGACATATTAAATTCGTTCTTTAGTAAAAATATTCGTAAAACTTTATATTACTCCTGTATTCATTGGGCTTACTGCTCCAAACCAGGATAATGACAATGATGATAATGTGGTTGCAACAATTAGGACTACCTTTCAGTTCTAGTAATTCTTGAAGAATAGCCTATGCCCTTTAGCAAGATCATGATTGCGGTAGAAAAGCCTCCCTTAGCTTTTAAGGTTGCTGAGACTGGATTCGCTTTAGCCAATGCCCTTAATGCTCAGGTTTATCTTGTGCATGTTAATCCTTCTGCTCTTCTCTATACTCCAGATTCTGGGATGTCAGAGACTCAAATCGAAGCAAAGATGATTGAGCAAACTGAAGAACTTCTACAACAGATTACTAGGTTATATGCTGGATCATTAGAACCAATACCTTTGGTTCTAGAAGGCAATATAGAGCAAGAACTATTAACGGTAATTCAAGACATCCAGCCTGAGCTCTTGGTACTTGGCACCCATGCCAAAAAGCCCTGGAAAGAAATGCTGCTAGGTAGTGTATCCGAAGATTTGGTTCGCAATTCTACCTGCCCTGTTATGCTAATTCGAGAATCTGAATGAAAAAAATTATCTACTCATAAGTGAATGAGCCCGATTCCTTTATACATTAGCTTGGGAGCTGTCCTGGGAGCCTTGAGCCGATACCATCTGACCTTGTTCTGGCTAAAGAAGCGGGGAAGTAATTTTCCCTATGGAACTTTCTTTGCTAATCTTACAGGTACTTTCTTGATCGGTTTTATCTCAAAAATTTTTTCATTTGAGCATGGCATTCCCATCGAGATTCAAAAACTAATAGTAGTTGGTTTTTTAGGGTCATATACGACATTTTCGTCCTATATTTTGGATTCTGCTAACTTATTACGCAATAACCGAACTTTGACGGGATTTTTTTACTGGCTCGGAAGCCCCATTCTCGGGTTTATCTTTGTCGAATTGGGTATTTGGAGTGCTCAAAAAATGGTGTCAATAAACTAAAATAACTCCAAAATAAAAGAATAAAAATCCGAGCAGTGGGCTACCAACCCAGTATATTAAGTCTCCTTGTAAATTCTTAATCTCAAGTAAATTAGCGGCATCTAACTCGTAAGCTGAAAAAGTAGTATAGGCTCCCAAAAATCCAGTTGTCATCAAGAGAACGAGATCGGGTTTTAAGGAAAATCTTCTGGCGATAAGAGTTGTGATTAAACCCATCAAGAAACAGCCACTTAGATTTACGATCATTGTTCCAATGGGAAAACCAGTATCGATAGATTGTGTTAGCCACTGGCCGGCATAATAGCGGCATAATGAACCTGCGATCGCGCCCAGTCCAACAGCAACAGATGCTCTAATATTAGGGTTTTCTATAAGCATAGTTTCATCATATCTATGGTCTTGCTTATTATCATTTGAAATGACTTTAGCGATCACAGGTTATTTCAGTCCGTTATGGTTAGTCGGGAAATTTAACACGACCAGCATCTAGCCAATCTGATCGTGGGGTTCTCTCGCTAGGATCTGGAGGTCCTGAGGGATGAGGTGGCGCGGCAGGCCAGGGTTCGTCAGTGCCGATAACTCTACGCGTGTAAACTTCGTCGTTAGTGACATTCCAAACCAATAGATCATCCGCTAGCGTAAGTGAACCATCATAGGTTTTGCGGATATCAGCAATTATGTCGGGAGCAGTATTGAAATCGTTGAACGTATGATAAGCGATTGCCATGCGTGGCTTAAGTTGTGAAAAAATCTTTCCACATGCTGATGGTGGCGTATGCACCACTGTTGCGACAATTCGGGCCCGCTCTGGATCGTAGTTTTTTAGCTTAATGAACTGATCCACAGAGAGGTAACACTCGTGAATCAGCAAATCGGCATCCTGTGCTTCATCAAGAAACCACTTGTTGGGAACAGTGTCTCCAGAGTAGACAAATTTCTTCCCTTTCCACTCCAAACTATAGCTAACCGCACCGTCAATCCCATGAATAGCAGGCCAGGCCCGAATCTTTACTCCGTTCTTCTGATAGATGATATGTGATTTCGAATAATCGAATTCAGTTACCTCAATCTGTCCACCCGCTGAAGGCATATTTCCCCTCCGCCCAGTGAGATCCCAAGTGAACATTTCACGCAAACGATCCACAGCATACTTAGTACCAAACTCCGGCTTAAGTCCACTAGGCCCCCAGACTTTGAGTGGGACAGTTCGGTTGGAAATCCACCCCCCAATAAACATCGCATCGAGATCGCCAATATGATCGACATGTAAATGACTAATGAAGATTTTGTCCAAATAGGTATAAGGAATTTCTAACGCTGCAAGGTTCGCAAGCGACCCGGTCCCAATGTCGAATATAAATTTTTCTCCATTCCCTAGTTCCACAAGCCAAGAAGGAGAAGCTTGAGAACGTCGAAAATTCGGCGTACCTGTACCCAGTGCAACAACGCGCATCTCATCTGGAGCCAGCTTTTCCGTATTGGGAAAATAATTCTTTCTCTCACCGCTTTTTATATTTGAGGTGGGGTCAAAATTTTTCTTTTGAGCTAATGCCCGCTCCTGTGTTCCCAGAAAAACTTCAGCATTTCGCTGACTATTTCCGAATAAAGATATGAAGCCGATTGCTAGAGTAACGACCACTCCGGTAGCGAATGTTCTCGTTTTGAACCGGGAATTATTAGGCATTTTTCTTTACGAGCCTCCAGGGTGTTTACCTTTGTGCTTATAACTAAATAATCATACAAAATTATAAAATTATTCAAGATAATATCAATATTCTGTGCCTTGGGCTGACTAAAGGCTCAAGAAAAACATTTAATTATTTTATAATGAGCTCGCGATCGCCCCTAATTCAACGTCAATAGATGCTCTAATATTAGGATTTTCTACAAGCATAGTTTCATCATATTTATTGTTACTAATTATCTTGAGAAATTATTTTAGCGATCGCAAAATACTACGCAGATCTCTATTATTTGACACCCGAATTCTTTAATCTAGACAATACTGGATCGCCTATAATTCTGAACTAGAGACAATTTTGGAGCGGTGTAGATAACTCCATAGTAGGACTAAGAGGAGAAGTAGTGCTATTCCACCCGCTGTTCCCGAAATAATGGGTTGTTCTAAATGACGCAAAGCGATCGCTACTAATGCCCAGAGATATACCAGAGCGAAAGCAATATCAGCTCGAACTGTACCCATCCATAGGGCAAGTACTCCAGCTAAAATTAGCACTCCCACAGTCCAAATTGGCGGACTAATTCCCCACCCATTCCAGCCTCGATAAGATAAGACACTTGCTGCATTGACGATTGTGGCAATGCTAATCCAGGACAGATAGATACTTAAAGGTATTTGAATCAACCATTTATCTAGTCGAGAAATTTTCTTTTTCCCCATTCCCAGTCTATGAACGATGATCATCAACGGTATCAAGATTACTAACATTGCCACTAAGGAAAGTAAAAACCATCGAGATAGAAAACAAAACACCCAGATAATTTGAGCCACACTACTTACTACCAAAAAGTAACCGACCTGACGCAGAAGGGAATTTTGTCTTTGAGGAGGTAATACTTGATAAATCGCAAAACTAAATAAACCCAGATAAATTACGCCCCAGATAGCAAAAGCATAGCTGGCAGGGATAATTAGCACTTCTTTAAAGATAGTATTAGAAATTTCTCCAATATTGAGTCCTTTAATTGGGGCTAGATTCGCTGCAACGTTGGTGCCAAAAGCTGCCACAATAGCAAGGAGGTTAATAACTTGTCTTAGGAGATCTCGCTCTAACTTCATTGGCATTCGCCCCCTGGATACTATATCTTTTATCCTATCTCACTATAGTTTATAGGGTTTCTCGGATTCATGAGGTACACTCTCTATTTCCTATTCCCTATTCCCTGTTCCCCGTTACCGAAATCATAGAATCCCAATTTTATGTAGCTTGTACTGCAATTTGTCTTTTAATCCAAACATTATAAGGTAGAGATAAAATCACCCCTATAATTAAATAAGCAGCAATTGTAGGTATAGCAATAGTTGCACCATTAACAATAGCAATAAACAGAGCCAAGCCAACATTACGGGCGACAGTCGCAGTTGCTAAAGTAGAACGAGTGTCTAGACTGCGATCGATACCACCTAGTAAATGCCCGATAGTTAATCCTAGAGGAATTATTAGAGCAATTACCCCAGCAGCTTGCCAACCAGCTAAAGGAATAAGATTGAAACTAATAAATATCGCAAAGAGTACCATCACAAAAAATAAGGTGTTGGCAATATTAAATAATAGGTTGCCAATTTCTTCTGCTAAGTCTGCAGAAATTTCGCGAATTATTAACCCAAGAGATAAAGGCAATAATTGAACTATAGCTATCTGTTTGGCTACTAATAAAAAATCAATATTACCTTGATAATCAGGAATAAATTGAGCAAAAACAAACAAGATAGATGGAGTAAAAATTACAGCTAATAAAGATAAAATAACCTGTAAACTAGCACTAAAATTTATATGCCCACCTGCCATCATGGCTCTTTTTGTTAGTAGAGGAGGGCCAGGAGAAGCTGCTAGGAGAATCAAAGCGATCGCTATAGCCTTGCTGATAGGAAATACTAATAAAATTAAAAAAACTATTAGGGGAAATAAAACTAAAACTGACAATAAAGATTTAGCTAAAAATTTAGGCTGGTTTTTCAGAGAAACTAGATCAGTTAAAGGGATTTTAGCTCCCATGGTTAACATAATAGTAAAAATAGTCAGAGCAATTAAATTTTTGATAACTTGACTATCAAGAGTAAAAATTCTGGTGAGATTGAAGTCATAAGTAATTAAAGTAATAAATGCTGCTAAGCCAATAAAGAGCAGAATAATCCCAACGGTAAAACCCAGTGACCAATTGGGAACATACTTAAAATCTTTTTGTTGAATACTTTTGAGGGCAAACCAGTGATTAATTAACGCCCCAACTAAGGTAAAAATCCCCAAAACCATTAAACTTAAACCTAAAATTCGCTCTTCTGTTAAAGAATGAATATCTCCTCCAGTTTTGGTTCTCTCTAAATAGTCAAAAAAGCGATCGCTGCCAAAACCAAAGCTAAGAATTAATAGAGAAGTACTAATCCACGCGATTAAAGTCCTTTCCTGAGCAGCACGGGTACGCTCCCGTGCCAATTCTGTCCATTCTCCTGCTAGATCAGTAAGGTTTTGAGGGAATTCCGTAGGTTCATTATTCTTAGGTAATTTTTCTTCAGACATAATTTTAATTAGTGCAAAATTTTCACGAAGTTAGAGGAAGCCCCGTCGTTTTACGGCGGGGTCTCTCTGACCTACCAACAAACTTATAAAATATTCCTAACTAAACGGAAACCGATATGAGTTGTACCCGTATCTGATGACTGAGACTCCCTAGCGGCTGGGCGATAACGACTACAATAATTGGGCGCACAAAGGTGAGAACCGCCTTTAACTACATGAGAGCCATTTTCCAGGGGTTTTTTGGGATCGTAGCCAGTTTTTGGACCTTGAGGATTACTTTTATAAGCCATCTGTTCCCGTCCAACTTGATAAAAATCCTGAGTCCATTCCCAGACATTGCCTGCCATATCGTATAAACCATAGCCGTTAGGGGAGAAAGATCCCACAGGAGCAGCACCTAAATAACCATCTGCTTTGGTATTGAAAAAAGGAAACAATCCTTGCCAAGTATTGGCCTTAGTTTCGGAATACTCATCACCCCAAGTATAATCTTTATCCTCAAGTCCACCCCGAGCTGCATATTCCCATTGTGCTTCCGTTGGCAACAGTTTTCCTGCCCATTCCGCATAGGCTAACGCATCAAAATAAGCAATATGGACTACGGGATAATTTTCTTTTCCCTGAATATTACTTTTTGGGCCATAAGGATGTCGCCAATTGGCCCCCGTTACCCAATGCCACCAACCCATGTAAGCTATCTGTTCTAATCCTTCTTCTGGAGGTTGAAATACCAGTGAACCCGGTTTTCTTGCAGCTTCAGGTACATCAGGAAACTCTTGTTTAGATAAAGGACGTTCTGCAATAGTCAGGTAACCAGTTTCTTGAACAAATTTAGTAAATTCAGCGTTAGTCACCTCATAGGTATCGATACAAAAGCTATCTACCCTGACTCCAGCGATCGCTTTTTCTTCCACAAATTCAGTATGATCTGAACCCATGCGGAAAGTCCCACCAGGGATCAAGACCATATTTTCAGGACAGGAGGAAGATGCAGCTAAACTGGGAACTGGATTAAAGATTAAAGTGAAAATCAATATCAGTACGAAGAAACAATATTTCATTTGTCATGAAGGGCTGTGGGCAATCAGCCCTCGGTAAAAACTTTGAGAGTTACAAGTCGCATCTATCTTGGTTACGGTAGTTGACTACCTTAATCAGATTTAGATTTTCTCTCTCAAACTATTGAAACAATCAATTAACTACTAGGTGATTTTTGCAAAGACTCTAGAGCATCATCTATGGTAAAACTAGCAGCTTTTTGACGGGGGGGAAACTCTTTAAAGGTTGAGAGAAAGTCTGCCACAAAAGCTTGAGCCGGTAGTAGGAGGAAAACATGATCTATATACCAATCCCAATAGGTATTAGAAGTAATACTGGCACGCTCGTAAGGATCGGTTCGTAGGTTATAAAGCCAAGGAATACGGGTTTTGACAAATGGTTCACCCCAAAGGGCTAAAGTTCCTTCCGTGCGTTGTTGAGCAAAATGGACTTTCCAATTGTCATAACGCATAGCTAATAGGTCACCATCATCAGAAAAATAGAAATATTCTCGGCGGGGACTGTCGGTGGTTTCACCTGTTAGATAGGGTAAGAAATTATAACCATCAAGATGTACTTTATAACGTTTCTTATCGGCGCGAAAGCCTTTGAGTAACTTATCTTTAATGTCAGTTTCACCTGCTGCTGCTAATAAAGTAGGCATCCAATCCAAATTAGACATAATACTATTAGAGACTACACCAGCCTGAATATGACCTGGCCAACGTATCATACAAGGAGTTCTAAACGCACCTTCCCAACCGGTATTTTTTTCACCTCTAAAAGGAGTCATAGCTGCATCTGGCCAACTATTCATATGAGGGCCGTTGTCTGTACCATAAATAACAATGGTATTTTTCGTTAATCCCGCTTCGTCTAAAGCATCTAAAATTTGACCGACATTTTTGTCATGATCGATCATTGTGTCATGGTAGGGAGATTGCCAACGTCCAGCTTGACCCAGACTTTCTGGTTTAGTATGGGTACGGAAGTGCATGTGGGTGAAATTAGTCCAGATAAAAAATGGTTCACCTGCGGCCGCTTGTTTTTCGATGTAGGCTACGGAACGCTCGGCAATGTCATCATCAATGGTTTCCATCCGTTTCTTAGTTAACGGGCCAGTATCTTCAATACTGCCATCAGCAAAACTATGAATTACGCCACGAGGACCAAATCTTGGACTAAAATTAGGAAATTCTTCGGGTTTAGGATAGTCGGGGAGTTCTGGCTCTTCTTCGGCATTCAAATGGTACAGGTTGCCATAAAACTCGTCAAAACCATGGTTAGTGGGTAAAAACTCATCCTTATCTCCCAGGTGATTTTTCCCAAATTGGGCAGTAGCATAACCCAATGGTTTTAGCATTTCGGCAATTGTCGGGTCTTTATCGCTCAGTCCGAGATCTGCACCAGGCAAACCAACTTTACTTAAACCAGTTCTAAAAACACTTTGACCGGTGATAAAGGCCGAACGACCTGCGGTACAACTTTGTTCGGCATAATAGTCGGTAAATAACATTCCTTCTTGGGCAATGCGATCGATATTTGGAGTATCAAAGCCCATCATTCCTTTGGTAAAAATACTTAGGTCGCTTTGCCCAATATCATCACCCCAAATGACTACAATATTTGGTTTTTGGCTGGAAATCGTGTTTGTAGTTTCTGCCAAGACATCATTACAGGGAATCAGCCAACCAAAGATAGTAAATACAATGGTTATTAATAGTAGTTGAAAATATTTCATATCCTGTTTAGTTGGACTATGATTAACTATGATTTATTGCTACTTAGGAAATATTTGCGCACAAGCAATAAGTTACAAGCAGTGTACATTAATCAAGAGTCAGATGAGTTTAAATTTAGTTTAAGTTTAGTGATGCAAGTTAATATCATGAAACGCTAACTTTTTTTGGCTTTGCTGATCTGAAAAATGACTTCGCCCCTCAACTCCTCTTAATCTCCCCACCCCCGATAAGTCCCCTACAGGGGGACATCATTTGAGCCTCTCCTTTCAGGAGAGGTTTGGAGAGGTGGGAGACAATATGTTCCCGTTAGGGAGAGGTGGGAATTTAGGTGCATTAAGATAGGTTAAAAATATAGATTCATATCTTAATTCAGCAACGGTACTTTTTTCGCTCAAAAATTATTCTATGCTAATCATGATACGAACTAAATACATCAAAATTGGTTGAGGTAATTTCATGGCTAATTTAACTGTTTGGAAATTCAATGATGCTGGGGGAGCGCAACGTGCCCTAGAAATTATGGCAAAACTTCAGAAGGAGCGTCTGATCGAAATTTTAGATGCGGCAACTGTTTCCTGGCCTCAAGGCAAGAAAAAACCAAGAACTAGGCAGGCTATAGATCTAGTAAAGATAGGTGCTCTTGATGGCGCATTTTGGGGTATGTTGTTTGGTTTGATTTTCTTTTGTCCTCTTTTAGGGGTTGCAGTCGGGGCATTAACTGGAGCGCTCTCGGGTCACTTCAAAGATTACGGTATTAATGACGGTTTTATTAAAGAAGTTCAAGAAAAAGTTACAGAGGGAACCTCCGCTCTTTTCTTACTGACTGGACAGGTGACTGTAGATAAAGTAGAGGAAGCTCTCAAAGGAGAAGAAATGGAGCTGATTACATCCAATTTATCAAAGGAACAAGAAGCTACTCTAAGAGAACGTTTCAGTGTTGCCTGATTGATGCTGCCGTTTCAAAAATGAACTTAAGGGATCACGCGCTAAGCGAATGAACAAAAAATATTCTTTAGTTACTTAATTATGATATTGCGAGCCAGATTCTATCTTTTTTCGCTAATTTCTAGGAGTCCTGACGGCAGCAGGAAGTATTCTTCCAGCCAAAGCAGCACAAAAGATTAACTTTCTCATTCCTAGTGCCCTTAAGTTTTCCCTGAGTATCAGTTCCTTAGAAACCATAAAGATTTTAGCTTCAACAGAAGCCAATGGAGAACTCTTAACTGAATGTGCTTGTACTTGTATTAACTATAAGGATTTTAAAACCAAGAAAATTCGTCGTTCTTTTACTTGTCAGTTTCATCCAAAACTACTAAGGGATCTGAGGGAAATTGGTCAACGTCCTAAGCCGTCTTATTCAGAACTCAAACAAAGTGATGAGATTCGATTACTAGCAAGGTTACTTTATGAGGGAATGCAAGAATAGAAAAAAATTTTTTTGAAAACGTATACAAGACTACTTTTAAATATTGTCTTTTTTCGCTAATTTTAAGAACACTGAAAACAGTGAGAAGTTTTCTGCCAGCCCGAGCAGCAGAGAAAATTAATTTTTTAGCATTAGCACATAAAGTGTAAAATAATACAAAAATGATTCGTGAATTCGCGCATAAGGAGGGAGTTTCAATGAGAACGTTTTTAGCATCTACAGCAGTAGCCCTCATTGCTGCCGTTCCCCCTGCCTTGGCTGACGTCGTCGTCGTTAACCAAGCAATTAGTGAAACCGAGGTACTGGCTGCCCAGAAGGGTTGGTGTCAAGCATTAGTCGACATCAGCTCCACCAACGCCAATAGCGGCCGAGAGGCTGCCGCAGCGCTCGCAGAAAAAGTGATCGATTCCGCCTATGGCTACCAGATGGGTACTGTTCTATTCAAACCCACACTTACCGTTAATCCTCACACTTTCCGCATCACGCGTGCTGGCGCGCTTTCTTATTTCGTCGGTGGTGACTCGAACTATCCTAATGACAGTGGCTTTGCACTGAGAGACTGGACACAATGCGAAATTGAAAACGCTTCCATTATCATCACCGGCAGTAGTGCCAGCACGATGGCCAAGGTTAACTTGACTGACAGCAGTGGTAACGTCACAACAGTAGATAAGACTTGGAAGTTTGTTAAAGATGACGCTGGCCAACTGCGCATCGTTGTACACCATTCGTCATTAGAATTCACAGGTGAGTAAATTCTCATTTTCCTTGGATTTCAACCAAAGAGCAAAACCATCTAAATCACAGAGATAATTTTTAATCCTAATAAGCACTTCTTTCTGATTTGGTTAGAAACTGCGCAAAATTCTCTCGATAATTAATCGAGGTTTTTGTATTTTCCGCAACTTCAGATATGGATAGCATGGGCGCGTAATTATACGCGCTGCCTTGTTTCTTGTCCGTTTAATGTCGGAAGAGTTGTTTAGCTTCTGAGTTTGTTCTACCCAGTGCACAGAAATTCTCAGACTATGATTTTATCATGTCCCAACAGGTTACTAATTGCGATCGCAGAATCGCCTACTTGTACTTGACTAGAATGAATTTTTTTGGGTCAAGAGCTAAGATAATGAAGCATATAAAATTATTAAACCACTTATATAAAATTCAGAACCAGGTGTAGTCTTTTTTCGCTAATTTTAAGAACCATGAAAACGGTGAGAAGTCTTCTGCCAGCCCGAGCAGCACAGAAAATTAATCTTTTAGCATTAGCACAATGAAGTGTGAAATAATAAAAAAATAATTCAAATGCACACCATTGTTCGCTCAAATAAATAATCAAGAATTGCGTTTGGATGAACTACAGGCTTTATTGAGAGCAGTTGGAAGATTTGATTCTGCTGATAAGATGCAGGAATTAATCTCTTCAATAGATGAAAACACCCGTAGTGAAGGTTTTACTTTTCAATTGTTTATTAATTTAATTCATAAGGGTATATCAGATATTAAACAGGGTACAATCAAGCAGTATTTTGATTTTTTGGATATAGATGAATCTGGGAAAATTAGTGCTGAAGAATTACGATTGTGTCTGCAAGATTTAGGTTTAGGGTTGTCTGAACGTGAAATTGAACAAATGTTGGAGTCAGTTTTTTAAAATAAGGATCAACAATTGTCTTATGAAGATTTTTCTCAACACATTAAGAAGGTTATATGGTAATGTTTTGTATTTACAAACTATGCATATAAAATTAGTAAACTACTTTTATGAAATTTAGAACCAAGTGTAGTCTTATTTCACTAATTATAGGAACTCTTACCTCAGTGGGAAGTTTTGTGCCAGCCCAAGCAGCACAAACGATTAACTTTCTCACTCCTAGTCCCCTTAAGTTTTCCCTGAGTATCAGTTCTTTAGAAACCTTCGCCGCTGATGGAACAGTTGATCGGAGCTTAGCCGACTATATGAGGTTTGCTGGGGCAAATGAGGAGGATAAAGAACGATTTCGAGAGATTTTGCTGAAAAGAGCTGAGATTGACCCTATTTTGTTCTCCCGCTTGTTGAGAACCGAGATGGGCGAGGATCTGCTTAGCCGCTGGGGTCAGCATATTGCTATTCAAGGGGGTAGAAATGGCAAATATGCTTTACGCGGAGCATTAATTCAATCTGCCTTTGATGAAAATGGATTGAGCCTAATCAATATCCTTCGCCATCTTCCAACCAATATTGAAATTGATCTGCGACGAGCTTTGTCTTTAGCTAATAGAGTTGATTTAATCATTACAGCTACCAATTTCTTTCACGATGAAATAGTCCGATTAGCTCAGCAAGAAGTAGTTAATGCTGAGTCTGTAGACTTCGCTAAACTTCCTGATTTGCGTCAACCAGGAGAATTTGGAGTAGAAAAGAAACAATGGATACTGAGAGATCGCAGTCGAGATCGTAACTTTGAGGTCGACGTCTATCAACCAGAAGCATGGCGTGCTGGCCAAACCCCCGTGGTCATAATTTCTCACGGTTTAAGCTCTTCTCCGCAAAACTTTGGTTACTATGCAGAGCATCTGGCGTCCTATGGTTATGTAGTGGCAGTCCCTCAACATCCTGGCAGTGATAGTCAACAGCTTCAAGATCTTAAAGCTGGTCTTTCTCGTCAGATATTTCTCACCAGCGAATTTGTTGACCGCCCCAAGGATCTTAGTTCCGTAATCGATGAATTAGAAAGACGAAATAAAGCAGATTTTGCAGGAAAGCTTGACCTAAATCGAGTGGCAGTGATTGGTCATTCCTTTGGCGGTTATACGGCTTTGGCGATCGCGGGAGCAACCATTGACTTGAAGCATTTAGAACAAGAATGTGACCGAAACTTGAATTTATCGTTACTCTTACAATGTCGGGCATTGAGCTTGGAGCTAAACACAGACAACATAAAAGATGAAAGGATTAAAGCGATCGCTATTACCAACCCCTTAAAAAGTGCCATCTTTGGTCCTAGTGGATTGGCATCAGTTTCTCTACCAGTATTTGTTCAAGCTGGAGTTTACGACCCACTTACCCCTTTTGTTCTCGAACAAGTTCGGCCTTTTCCTTGGCTAAATACTTCCAATAAATATCTGAGTGTACAGGAAGGAGATATCCATGTGAACACCTCGAACTTAGATGCTGGGATTGGAAGTTTAATTGATTCTTTTGCCTATCTATCTCTTCCTGAGTCGGCATTGCTCACGAGCTATAATCAAGCATTTTTACTGGCATTTTTAGAAGTACATCTACTGAACAATGAAGATTTTCTCCCCTATCTTCAATCGGCATATGCCGAATATCTTAGCCAAGGAGAAGAATTTAAGAATTTTTTGATTACCAATGCCTCAACCAAGGGTTTAGAAGAGGCGATCGCTCGGTTTCTAGCCCAGCATCCTAGTTTGGACTTCTGAGAATGGGAAATATTAGAGCTGTCAAAATCAGCAGCCATCGACCTAAGTGAAGTTGTAGGGATACAAAATAGAGCAATTAATATCTTCTAACCACATTTTGTTAGAATCTTGTCACTTTTTCTACTTTTTTGGCAATTTGCGATCGCCAAAAAAGATATTCGCGATCGCTATATTCTGTTTAACCCCAAGTTCTCCTCTGAGGCAGACCTAAAATTAGAGTTTACACCTGATTTTCCATTTTATTATCATTAAAATTGACAAATGAGTCGGGAAGATTTCTTCGCGACTCAATCCAATAAATCCGACTACTAATTACCTAATTACCAGCTTTTTGTAACTCTTGGGGCTTTAAGGTTACCTGTTGAGTTTGGTCTCCTCGTTTAACAGTAATGCTCAAAGGCTTACCAATCTGACTTTGCTCGACAGCCTCCTGAAGTTGCTCGGCTGTTTCAATATCAGTTCCAGCAATGTTTGTGATCACATCGCCTCGACGCAAACCTCCTTGAGCTGCGGGACTATCGGGAACTACCCTCACGATAAGTACGCCTTTACTTTCGGGAATTTCCATCAAAGAGTTAGGATCGCTATTAACCTGTTCAGCAACTTCAGGCGTTAGAGTCAACAGCTGAACGCCAATGTAGGGGTGAGGAATGCTTTCGCCACGAGCCAACTGATCTTTAATTGCCTTGGCTTTATCAATGGGAATGGCAAAGCCAATACCTTCTGCATCAGCTCGAATAGCGGTATTGATCCCAATTACCTCTCCACGATCATTCAATAATGGACCACCAGAGTTACCAGGATTAATAGCTGTATCGGTTTGAATAAAGTCAAGGCGTTTGTCGGGAATGCCGACTTGCGCACTAGAGCGCTTGAGAGTGCTAATAATGCCTAAGGTTACAGTGTTATCTAGTCCCAAAGGATTACCTACTGCGATCGCCCAATCTCCTACTTGTACTTGGCTAGAATCGCCTAAGGTAGCAACGGGCAAATTATCTCCCTTAATTTTAACGACGGCTAAGTCAGAAGGTTCGTCAACTCCCAAGACTTCTCCGCGAAAAGTTCGTCCGTCCCGCAGTCGTACTGTTACTTTATCCGCATCATTAACCACATGGGCATTAGTGAGAAGCATCCCAGTTTTGTCGATAATAAATCCTGATCCCTGACCCTGCTGACGATACTCTTGAGGTAATTGGGGAAAAACATCTCTACCAAAAAAATTTCGGAAGAAAGGATCGTCAAAAAATGGACTTTGAACATTATTTTTTACAGTACGCTCGACATTAATGCGAACGACTGCATCGCCAACGCGATTAACAGCAGCGGCGACAAAATTACGGGGTTGGTTATTTAATGGTTCGGTCACTTCGGAGGGGACAACTGCTAATTCTGTCGATTTCTCCGCAACTGAAACTATAGATGATAAGCGGGGAGATGCCCGCAATGAACCAAGAGTCAAAGCAACGCTAGCTGATGCAACAATAGCGTAGATTCCAGCTTGGCGTAAAGACCTATAAGTCGATTTAACTGTCACAAATTTTTTCCTTCTTAAAGAGATTGAGCATTCAAAAATATAATGATTAATTATTGATTTAGTTTGTTCCCAGTAAAATTCAAAGCCGCCCTTAATAGCCTATAATTAAAGCTTAACATAATAATATTTATGTCATGGATAATCCATTAATCCTCAATTTCGTCACTATTACAATTTTCTCGTTGATGCTGGCGATTGGAGTCAATCTATCTTTTGCGGAACTACTTTACCTTTGGCGCAGACCTGTTATATTGCTTCGTACTCTCCTAGCTGTTGTGGTGCTGGTTCCCCTGGTAGTTATCTTCTTGATACGTTTGTTTGATTTATCGTCAGGAATTACTACGGGACTAGCACTTTTAGCAGCTGCGCCTGGTGCCCCCTTAACGACAAAACGTTCCCAAATGGCGGGAGGAACTTTTCCTTACTCTGTTAGTCTTCAGTTAACCCTAGCCTTGCTAGCTGTGCTCATTACACCAATTACCTTGGACATCTTTTACGTTCTGTTCGATTTAGAAATAGATAGTGTAATGATTTCACAAGTTTTCCAGCAGGTGGCAAGAGTTCAATTCTTACCTATTATTCTTGGCTTGCTAATCCAAAAATTTAGTCCAAAAACCACTTCTGTAATCGGTAAGCCTCTTATTCTGATAGCTAATATCCTATTTTTGCTATTATTAATAATCCTAATTATTCCCGGTTTTCGCCTGATTCTGCAAATCGGCATCCTGCCGCTGGTAGTGATTGTAATGATGGTGGTTGTTTCTTTAGCAATAGGACATCTCTTAGGAGGCTCGGAAGTTGACAAGCGTTCGGCTCTAGCCATTGCCTGTATCGCTCGCAATATTGGTCTGGCAATGTATATCGCTTACTTAAGCAACTCTCAGCAGCAGGTTATACCGACACTTGTATCTTACATGATTTTAGGAGCACTTATTGCAATCCCCTACTCGAAATGGAGTAAGCGGCAATTGGCATGAATGAAACAGATTTTATTGATGATAAGCTAGTTGAGCTGATAGAAGTGATTCAAGAGCTGCGATTGGAGCAGCACGATAGCAAAGCTGATCGCGCCACCAATGAAGAATAAAAGAAGCACTCAAATATAGCATTATCAGGGAACAGACATGAGCCAAAAAAACTCCAACACCTCATCCTCTCAAAATATATCTACCACTGACCTAGCTGAACAGCGCACTGACTTAGCAAAGTATCGCAGCCGAGCTGCTGCGGATCGCACTCTCATGGCCTGGATGCGCACCTCTTTATCATTAATCGGCTTTGGTTTTGGGATTCCCACATTGGTTAGAACCATTGCTCAAACTCAGGTCGGTCAATATATTGACACCCAAACATATTCAATAATTTTTGGGTTAGCCTTTATTGCAGTTGGGAGCTTCAGTCTCTTAACCGCTCTGAGAGCTCATTATAGTGCACTTGAATTGATTGCCAACGAAACTTATACTTACGACAAAAAAACTTTTAATACAACAGCAATAGCTGCTTTATCCTTGCTCTCAATCGGTTTAGCCAGCTTTATCGCTGTGTTATTGGAAGCAATTAACGGCTAATTGGCAGTATCCAGAATCTTAGCTCACTACTTGAGAGCAGAAAACCATTCAAAATAATAGAAATACTCTTTGCTTTGTATTAACTCATAATTTGAAATGTTAATAATTATCTTGTGAAATTACTTGAGCGATCTCAACCTATTCAATTGCAGTAGACGCTTTAATATTAGGGGTTTCTAGAATATAGTTGGGCTTAATACCTATGAATAAGTTGACATACTTATTGAAAAAATCTTGTGCAAAAAAAATGCTGATTTTCTGGCAATATTAAAGATGAAAATCAAATAAATTGCAAGCAGTTCAGACCGAGTAATTTTATATAAAGCCTTTATATATAAATCAAAACAATTAAATCAATAGAAACAATAACTAACAATTAAAATAGATTACTTCAGACAGATGAATAAAAAAATAATTCCCATTATAGGTTTTTGTTGCTTGGTGTTAGCAAGTTGTGGAGACTCTTCAGTATCCGATGCCCAAGCAACATATTGCCAAGAGTTAGCCAAGCTAGAACAAGCCCTTGCTAATTTTCGAGGAATTAGTGCCAATTCTACGGTGAAAGACTTGAAGCAAGCCCAGCAAGAAGTTCGCTCTGCATTTGCGAATGTTAAACAAGCAGCGAGTAAGCTCAAAGAAGCACAAGTCGAGCAACTGGAAACATCTCAGCAGAATCTTGAAAAAGCAGTCAGTGATATACCTGAAGATTCTACTTTAGCCGAAGCTCTGACATCTGTGACCGATCAAGTAAAAACCTTCAGTGAGACTCGCCAAAAATTGTTTAGTAGCGCTAACTGCAATCCTTAGTAATTCTCGCGGTGATGAGCAAGTGTTAACCTGAGAATTTACAGAACTAGAAACTTAGATTATTGGCTGATAGCGAATTTCTAGGAATTTAACAAAACTCCAGTTTTCACTTCACGGACGCGGTTTATCTATTGTGAAATAAACCACAGTTACAATATATCGGTAATGAATTCTTAAATAAGGCGAGGAAATTCCTATGAACCAATTAATGAAACAGCCTTCATCCTGGCTACCCAATGGAATTACACTCAATCCTTCTGATCAATTTAGACCTTTTTCTTTTACTGAGGAGTTGCAAAATCGCTTAGAGGAACTATTAGAAAAGAATAAAGAAAATTTACTTAATTCAGAGTAAGAAGCTGAATTAGCTGGTTTATTAGAACTGGAAAAAATCTTCAGTTTTATTAATGCAAAACTGGCTTCTTAATCGTGGTTATCAATAATTTTATTCGATTAAAAGTTATGGGTATAATTTCTATCGGTCGTGCAACTTGCAATCGCCTTGATTTTAATGATCAAGAGCATGATGATGGTTTTATTATAAGTTCTCGTCAACTTTGGATAATAGCTGGTTGGCATCCACCAAACAATGATCTATGTCAAAAAGAATGAAAATCAGTTATCCGGTTTTACTGCTATTTCTATTATTTGGAACAATAGCACTAACTAGCTGTTCAACGCCTAATTCTCAATCAAATTCATCCTCTTCACAAATTCAAGTAAGTAATAGTAAGCCAATTATTTATGTCACCAATTATCCCTTAAAATATTTTGCTGAATACATTGGAGGAGATACAATTCAAGTCCAATTCCCGATTCCGACCGATGTTGATCCTGCCTTTTGGCAACCTAACGCTGAAATCATTAGCCAATTACAGCAAGGAGATTTAATTTTACTCAATGGAGCAACTTACGAGAAATGGCTCGATAAGGTAAGTCTGCCTGAGTCAAAGTTAATCAATACTTCCAGTCAGTTTCAAGACCAGTATATCCCCAGAAAATCTGCTATCACCCACAGTCATGGGCCAGAGGGAGAACATTCCCATACTGACATTGCCTTTACCACTTGGTTGAATCTAAAATTTGCTATCAAACAAGCACAAAGTATTCGGGATGCTCTATCAGAAATCATGCCTGAGAAAAAAGAGACTTTTAGGGCAAATTATCAAGCTTTGGAGAAAGACTTATTAGATTTAGATAGACAAATTCAGAATATTGTTGCCACAAACCCAGAGCAAAATTTTATCGCTTCCCATCCCGTTTATCATTATCTCAAACAACGTTATGGAATTAAACTAGAAAGCGTCCATTGGGAACCAGAAAACTATCCCACAAAAGCACAATGGCAGGAATTAAAAGTTCTTCTCCAAAAACACCCAGCAAAATGGATGATTTGGGAAGCTGATCCTGATTCTGAAACAGTTGCACAACTAAAAACCATGGGAATTAATAGTTTGGTGTTTGCATCTGTAGCGAATGCACCTGATACAGGAGATTTTTTCGGTATAATGCAACAAAATATTGAAAATCTGAAACAGGCTTTTCCTTAAAAGCTTTAAGTTGTAAGCTACAAGCTATAGGCTATGAGATCTAATTAATTGGTGAAGCTGATAAATCAAAGCTTAAAGCTAATTAACAAGAAAATATAGAAATGAATCATAAATAAATCTATGACGTGGCTCAGCAGGATCAAAAAATATTTACAGCAATCTTGGCAGAGTCTCACCCAAGATTGGCAGGTGCTGCGAGAAGATCCAATTCCCGCTAGGGAATTGAATCAAACTTTTTTGCAAGCATCACTGCCCGCGGTAAACTTCTATTTACTATTAGCTTTAGCAGCAGCGATCGCGACTTTTGGTTTACTGACCAATAGTGCGGCGACAATTATCGGTGCGATGATTATTGCCCCGTTAATGAATCCGATCGCCAGTTTAGCTTATGCTTTCGTGGTTTTAAGTCCTAGATTACTTGAAAGAGCGATCATTACTCTGCTCACAGGGATTATTTTGGTTATTACCATTGCTTACTTAACCACTGAGCTTTTGGGATTAGCAACCGTAGGTTCAGAAATACTAGGTCGTACCACTCCCAATTCTTTGGATTTAGGGGTTGCCCTAGCTGCCGGAGCCGCCGCCGCCTTTGCTAATACCCGTCGCAGCATTGCTAGTGCCTTACCTGGAGTCGCTATTTCTGTTGCCCTGGTTCCCCCATTGAGTGTAGTGGGAATAGGTTTATGTTTGGGCGAATTAGGAACTGCGATCGCTATGTCCCAGGGCGTCGAAGCAAATATTGCAGCAGGTTCGTTTCTGCTGTTTTTCACCAACTTAGCCGGTATTATTTTCAGTGGCAGTTTAGTTTTTCTCTTCCAGGGATACGGTAATCTCAAAAAAGCAGCGATCGGCTTATTTGTCTCCTTTTTGGGTTTGTCAATTTTACTCCAGCCCTTGGGCTTTTCCCTGAGGAAGCTTTATATTCGCTCACTGGCAATGCGTACTATCTTTGAATTAAGACAAAACCAGCCGGATCTCTTTCCTGGCACAGCCAAATTTCGTTCGATCAATACGCTGTATCGCAAAGATGGTTTATTGTACATCAATGTGGAAATAGAAGCCCCCGTCAAAGACATAAACCGTGTCCAGGAGAAGCTCGATCTAGTTTCTCAAGAAATGTCTCAGGCTCTCAATGAACCTGTCAAGATAAGCTTTGACATAATTCCTTTCCAGCGATTTCAAAGTCAGTAGCTAGCTCAACTATTATAAAGTTCGATAAAAACAAAAATGAAAATTCTACTTCTAGCCCATGATAGTTTACAAGCTCAACTTAATGATTTTATCGAGCAAAATGAGTCTGTGTTAAAGCGGTTCCAGTTATTAACCAGCAATATTAATCGAGAAAATTTTAAACTTACTCAAAATCTTCCCTTTAATCCTCTGCAATGGGAAGAATTAGCTGTAGACAGCAAAAGCGACCTTGAGGCGCAAATCCTCAATCAGGAAATTGCCGGAGTTATTTTCTTGATTGACTCAGCTAATATTCAAAATCGCGATCCTAAAATAGATAATTTATTGCGTGTCTGTACGATTCATAATATTCCCTTGGCAACTAATTTAGCTACCGCAGAATTATTAGTAAAATATTTAGCTATTCCGACAGCCCATTTAATTTTTAATCCTGTATCTGGACAAGGTGATGCTCAGCAAGAATTAAAACTTATTAAACAACTACTGAGCCCTCATTTTCAGGTCAATGTTCATTTAACCACACCAGAAATCGATGCAGCGCAGCTAACTACTCAAGCCCTGGAAACAGATCCAGATATCATTATTGCTTCTGGGGGAGATGGGACAGTTTCTGCTGTAGCCAATCTACTTATTAATAGAGATACGCCCCTGGGAATTATCCCTAGAGGAACAGCTAATGCTTTTTCTGTAGCTTTAGGAATACCCACCAATATTAGAGGAGCTTGTGACACGATCATCACAGGAATAACTCGTGCTGTTGATTCAGCTCGCTGTAATGGTTTACCGATGATTCTACTCACCGGCATTGGTTTCGAAGCCGCCACTGTGGAAAAAGCCGATCGAGAAGCCAAAAACCAATGGGGTGTTTTAGCCTATTTAATAGCTGGTTGGCAGCAATTGGATGAACAACAACCTTTTGAGGCAGAGATCGAAATAGCAGGAGTTATCCAAAAGTTTCAAGCAGCAGCGATCACAGTTGCTAATGCCGCACCTCCCACTTCGGTGTTAGCCCAGGGCGGTGGACAAGTAATTTTCGATGATGGTTTGTTAGATATTACTATCGGTGTAGCTGGTAACGAGACAAGTAAGTTAGAAGCAATTGTCGCGATCGCAGATTTATTTGGCTCTGCTCTTTTAAAAACAACTTCCGACAGAGACGATGTGGTTTTTCTGCGGGCAAAACAGGTCAAAATAACAACTAAACCGTTACAAAAAGTCGTAATTGACGGAGAAATAATCGATCCCACCCCTGTAGAAATTGAATGTCTACCAAAAAGCTTACAGGTTTTTGCGCCCCTGACAATTTAGTTGAGATTAAGTAAATAGGCACAATTAGAGGTAAAATTTCCATTAAGGCAATCATTTAGTCTGATTGTTTAATCCTGCATTTATCTACTCATTGGCATTTTCGAGATCAATATCTCTGCCTACTTATTTCACAGCTATGAATCCCGTTCTCAGGCCCAGGCGCCGCTCACTCTTAATTAAAAGAAGGCTTGCAATTGCTCTGCTGACATTCCTAATTGCGATCGCTTGGTCTCCTTTGGCTCTGGGGCAAATTCCTTTCTTTTCCTCGCCTAGTGAAACCCAGACCCAAGTCACCCCTTGGTGGGACATTAGCAAAGCGAGACGCTGTGGAAAACTCTTGTGTAGCGAGGTAACCTTTCCCTATTTTCCCTTGGGCAAGATATTTGAGAATTTCACTCTGGCGATAGAACCCAAGCTGGAGCAAGATTTAGCCCAAGTGACTTCAGATATTGAGGAGCGAGCGGCAACAGTTGAAGAAACTATGGTAGGAATCTTTCGCCAAACCGTTAAAGCCCGTCGGGAAAAAGAATCGAAACTTTTTAATACTTCTCAAGAAAAACTTAATTGGAACTGGAAATATTGGTTGGTTACTACTGATAAAGGAAGGCATCCTCTAACTCCGAAAGTGGAAATTGGCACCAAAAACCAACTAACCGTAATTTATGTTCCAGCTCAACCTGATTTGGGCTTGTATCAGCAAACAATTGTCACAGTTAATCAAGCTGATGCTTTGTACAATGGCAAGCCGATTCCCGAACTAGCCCAACAATGGCAAGATTTGATTTCAATCTGTTTCAATGAAGCTTTATGGGGAGTAGAGTTCAATCTTCGTTATCCTTGGGCCAGAATAATACTAATAGCTGCGATTTTGTTAGTAATCTTAGTACCGATCGCTGCTCTGAGCTTGGTGCGCAAATTTCTGCGGGCTTTAGATCGTAATTTTAGAAAAGAATTGCGACTATTGGAGCAATCGGCCAAATCGGAAAAGATAGCTGCCGCCACTAGTAATCTGCCAAAGGGTGCTTCAGAATTAACTGAAACTGAGAGTTCTGAGCCATCTCAAAAAAATCTTGATGAAGTCAACTCTTCTCCCCAACTCTCGCCTTTATCCAACCATGGGAGTTCCTTTAACGAGAAAACAACAATTAGAGACCCAGCCTCAGCCAACTCATTGGTCGATCCCGACCCTCAATTAGCTAGTATTGTTTCCCCGAGAAAAGATGCTAAACGGCAGACTAACCTAATCAAGCAAGTTTCTAATCTCTTAGGTATTTTTGGGAAGACTCAAAAGTCGCTCTCGGCTAAAGTACAAATTCTATTGCAAAATTTACCCAAGGTTTCTCTGCAGCGGCAGAATTGGCTCAAACAGTTGCATAACGTAACCAGGTTATCTCTAGATATACTTTTATGGACACGTATTTTTATATTTTTATTTGGTATTGCCCTGATGTTCGCCATCTATCCCTCCACTCGCAAGTTATGCATATTTTTTCTGGGGCAAGCTATCGTGTTACCGATTATTTGGATGTTAGTTTCCTTCGCCGATACTTTGGTTTCATTTCTCATCGATTACTATCTCAATCAATGGGCTCAGGAGGCACAAGTTGATGATCCCACTTCGACTCGTTATGCCCTAAGGGTTAGTACCTATTCCCCAGCTATCAAAGGAGCTAGTACCTTTTTATTTATTCTCTTCGGTATTTATTTGACTTTTCGATTTCTGGAGATTAACCCCGCAGTTTTGGCAAGTGCAGGTGGTGTAGCTTTAGTGCTCGGCTTTCTATCTCGGAATATTCTCGAAGATATGCTCAATGGGGCTTTAATTCTATGGACAGATCGCTATGCTATTGGTGATGTCATTAAAGTGGGAGAACTAGCGGGTTTTGTCGAGAATATGAATCTTTATACAACTCAATTACGAGGCGCAGAAGGGCGTCTCATTACCATTCCTAACGGTCAAATTTCGACGGTAGAAAATTTAACCAAAGACTGGTCTAGAGTTGATTTTGCCATTGAGATTGCTTACAATGCCGATACTCAAAAAGCGATCGCAATAATTGAACAAGTAGCTGAGCAAATGCGGAGTGAACCTGAATGGCAAGATACTATCTTAGAACCTGCTACGATTTTGGGAGTCGATCAGATTGCCCATACAGGGATAACGATTAAAGTCTGGCTGAAAACTCAACCGATAAAACAATGGTCAGTGGGACGAGAGTTTCGCCTCAGAATTAAGCAAGCATTTGACGATGCAGGGATTGCTCCTGGGGTACCACAGCAAATCTGGCGTGGCGATCGCACTATCCCTGAGTAGTTATACTAAATCCTGTTAAGATATGGTATTTAAAAGTTGGGTAAGGCAGAAGGCAGAAGGATTTTAAACTTCATAGGATGAACAGAAGCATCAGCAAAACTAATTTTAAGAAATATTAGTGAATTGATCTTTCTGGAGCTAATTCTGGTTATATAAAAAAGAAGCACATAATAATACTAAAAAATATCCTAGTTATTTTGGTAATTTAAAGCTTGATAATCGTAAAAAATTAATATTTCTCCATATTTTGGCTAAAGATTCAGAAATTCTTCATCTATACATAGGTCGAAAACATGATTAAATTTCATCTATGTAGCATTATTATTGATATGAGTGATTTTTATTGAAAATCTAGTTTTGGTTTGAGGAGAAATGCATAAATTATTACGTTATTTGTTACTAGTTAGTCCTGCCATAAGCTTAATAGCTGTCGAATTGTCTTCAATTCCAGCCCAAGCGGAAACTTTAATTACTCAGGATATTGCTGAAGATCTCGATCTTGTCCCTCTATTGGATAATTTCAGTCAAGACAATCCAGAAGATCCTTTCAACCAAGTAACCAATGTCAATCAACTGCGAGATGTTGCTCCTTCAGATTGGGCTTATGAAGCACTGCGTAGTTTAGTGGATCGTTATGGCTGCATTGTCGGTTATCCAGATCAAACCTATCGTGGCAATCAAGCTTTATCCCGTTATGAATTTGCGGCTGGGTTAAATGCTTGCTTAAAACAAATAGAGCGTTTGATTGCTGCTTCGGAGGCCGTTTTACAAGAAGATCTAGAAACTATCAACCGTCTCATGCAAGAATTTGAAGCTGAACTAGCTTCCGTAAAAGGGCGGGTTGATAACTTAGAGAGTCGTACTGCTTTCCTAGAAGATCATCAATTTTCCACCACGACTAGGCTTCAAGGTAGTGTCGTATTTGCTCTGGCTGATCTTTTTGGTGGTGATGGGGGTAAAAACCAAACCGTTTTCCAAGAGAGGACAACCCTTACTCTAGGAACTAGTTTTACTGGCAAAGACTTGCTCTTAACTAGTTTATGGCAGGGTAATTCTCCTCTCAATGTTGGTTTTGATCAAGCAGGAACTCAGGCAGGAGGCGTTAATGTTCCTAGTGCAGAGGGAACACTTTCTTCCCAATTCGGCGCTAATACTGATGGAGATGTAAAACTACTGTTCTTGTCCTATCAATTTCCTGTAGGAGAACGTCTTAAATTTAATGTTTCCCAAGGTTTTGATATCTTCCATTCCACGATCCCTACTCTCAATCCCTACCTTGATGATTTAGATTTGGGTCGAGGTGCTATCTCAGTATTTGGACAGCGCAGTCCAATCTATAGTACAGGAGGAGGTTCTGGGGTTACTGCTAATTACCAGATAACTGATGGATTGTTACTTTCTACTGGTTATTTAGCGGGAGGATTATCAGCTCCCGATCCCAATGAAGGTGCGGGCTTATTTGATGGTAGTTATGCAGCTTTGGGACAATTAACTTGGAAGATTAGCGAGAAATTTTCTTTAGCTGGAGGTTACACTAACTCTTACGCTCCTCCAGGAAACTTTGGGGTTAACTACAATGGCTTGCTTGTCAGCGGGACAGCAGTAGCTAATACGTTAGCCGGTCAAGTAAGTATTGCAGGTGTAAATCCAGATCTACAGCAGAACCCAGTTGTAATCAACGCTTATAGCGCTCAATTTTCTTGGCAGCCAAATCCTAAATTTGCTCTGAGTGGATGGTTTACCGCATCCTATCCTCGCTTAATTGGCAGAGGAGATGGAGAAATTTTATCTTATGCCCTGACTTTTGCTTTTCCTGACTTGGGTTCCGAAGGTAATTTGCTGGGATTCGTCTTGGGTGCTGAACCTTACCTTACTTCATTTTCGGGGGGTAATCCTCAACCATTTAAAGTAGATTTGCCTTTGCATATTGAAGCTTTTTATCGCTATCAAGTTAACGATAATATATCCATAACTCCTGGTTTCATTTGGCTGACTGCTCCTAACCAAGATAATAACAATGACGATAATGTGATTGCGACAATTAGAACAACGTTTCAGTTCTAGTAATTCTATTAAAGTATCCTATGCCCTTTAGCAAAATTATAATTGCGGCATAACAAATCTGCGATCGCACTTAATGAAACTGCAACAGATGCTCTAATATTAGGGTTTTCTAGAAGCATAGTTTTATCATATTTATCGTATATTTTTGTGTTTTCAAATATATATTTTTGCGAAGCTTTTAGTTAATACCAAAAATTTTCTCGATACTATATTCCCAGTAGAATTCTCTATAGCATGTTTTGCGCTCATCATAAGAACTAGGACTAGGAGGTGGTTATGCCCGAACAAGATAATCCTCAAGACAAGAAATTAACAGAAAATAAAAAGAATAAGAAAAAAAGTCGACGCGATTTCTTGAAAGGCAGTGCGATCGCTACTGGTACTAGTCTAGCAGCAGCTAATGTACCGAGAGTATCGGCAGTGCTAGCAAGTGAGAGTGGTGATTCTCAAATAGCGGCTTCTACGACAGACGAAAGTGATTGTCAGCCAACAAATCCCTATGGTGCCCGTCCTGGTGGTGGCATCAGTCTACCTGATTATTACAAGCCCTGGCCAGCGATCAAGAACCGCAACATGTATCTCCCAGGTACCGAGATCCTGCCCCAAAATGAAATGCGGATCACTTTTCTGGGCAGCTCGCCCTGGCCACCGAATAGATTACAAAAAGGCACATCTATACTGGTAGAGCTAGGCAACGGAACTTCTCAGCCTCGGCGCTTTTTCTTTGATTTGGGCAACGGCAGCGTCGGTCATGCGATCGCACTACAAGTTCCAGCACCATTTATCAACGACATCTTCATCAGTCATCTTCACGCTGATCACTATGCCGACCTTCCCTACATGTATCCCTTTCGAGCCTTTTCTGGTGGTTTCACTCCCCTAAGAGTATACGGACCATCAGGTAGAACCCCCGAACTAGGCATCAAAAGCATGGTCGAGCATATGCGAGCCATGAACCGCTGGCACGAAGAGAATTTCAATTCTTGCCCTATTGGTGATGGCTTTGAGATTCAGGTCACCGAGTTTGATTGGAAGGAAAGAAATGGGCTCTGCTACGACCAAGATGGAGTAAAAGTGCGTCATTGGCCGCGATCGCACGTCAAAGACGGCGCTTCTGCTTACCGTCTTGATTGGGAAGATGCTGGTCTTTCTTTTGTCTGGACGGGAGACGGCAGACCTGATGAGCTTTCGGCTGAATACGGTAAGGGCGCTGATGTGTTCGTCACTGAAGGCACAATTGACACGCCAACTCTTTCTGCGCTTAAAGTAGGTTCTCCTTCGGAACTTTGGGAATACACCATCGATATCTACCACACGATGTATTACGCTGCGGGTTACCTGTTCAAGCAAGCTCAACCACGCATGGGTGCGATCTGCCATTTCGAGTGGTCGGGCGATCAGTTAGCCGCCGAGTCAATTGCTCAGGTGCGCTCGAACTGGGATGGACTCTTCATGTTTGGCTTAGATCTGAAGGTGATTAACGTGACCAAAGATGCTATCTGGGCACGAGAAGCTGTGATTGCTGATGAAGCAGCTCCAGCGAGTATGGACCCGCGCTGGTTTGTACCGCCAGGCGGAAAGTTGCCAGAGAAAATCGAGTTCCCCACGCCAACGATGCCGCGTGAAGTACAGCAAGAGCAGTTCCTACGCGATCTAGAGATCGATCCGAAGCTCTACTATCCGCCTACCATGTATCGTGAGCCAGTTCAGAAATGGCCTGGTGTCACCCTCAACCCGCGGGAAATGCTCAAACAACGCGGAATAGACTATCCCGAATAAATCAGATCTGCATAATTTAATGATTAATTTAAATAAATATTCGGCTCCCATACTGGCCTCAGCTCCCAGAACTGAGCCTATCTATATAGAAGGACGCGATCCTGTCCCTGTAACTTTATTGACAGGTTTTCTAGGCGCTGGCAAAACAACCTTGTTGAACCGTATTCTCAATGGAAATCATGGATTGCGAGTGGGCGTGCTGGTCAACGATTTCGGAGCGATTAATATTGACGCTGAACTTGTAGGTGCGGTCGAAGAAAATACGATCAGTCTAACCAATGGCTGCGTATGCTGCGAAATCCGTGATGACCTCGTTAACTCCCTTGAGCAAATCCTCACAAGTACCAAGGTAATTGACTATGTAATTCTGGAAGCGAGTGGAGTTGCCGATCCAGAAAGCATTGTGATGACCTTTCTCGATCGCAGATATGAAAAGCTCTTAAAACTCGATAGTATTACCTGCATTCTAGACGCCAAAGCTATTTTTGCCGACGGTGATAATGAAGCCTTGAATATGCTCAAACTGCGTCAGATCGGCTTTGCTGACTTAGTTATTCTCAATAAAACTGACCTGGTTGGCTCAGAGCATATCGAAGTGATCAAAGAGTGGATTGGTCACCACCTACACAGAATTAGAATCATCGAGGCAGAACATTGTGATGTTCCCTTAGAAGTTTTGTTAGCAGTTGGACGCTTCGATCCTGCTTATTTGGTTGCTCAACAAGAAAATACTGACACTGAAAGCTATGATACTAGTCCTGCTGGTCAAATGTTTGAGACCTGGAGCTATGAGTCCGACCGACCATTCTCCCTGGAAACACTGCGCCAGATGGTGAGACGAGAGCTCCCAGCAAGCATTTATCGTTGTAAGGGCATCGTTTACGTCGCTGAATCACCTAATAAGCGTTTCTCGCTACAAATAGTAGGTCGGCGCACCGAGTTATCTGAACTAGATGATTGGGGTGAGCGATCGCCACGAAACCAGATTGTGGCGATCGGTTCTTCGATCAATGCTCAAGAGTTGAGCCGAAAGTTTGATACTTGTCTTAGTAGTTAACCAACCAAGCATTTTTCATGGACCAGTTGATGTGAAAAACCTTACCCAGCAAGTTTTATAATTGTCTAACCCAGAAAACCATCCGAAGAAAAATCAAACACTGACTTCCAAGAAATGACCATAAACGTCAAACCTATTAGTTTAATGGTAGTAGCTTCTATCCCAGAGGGAAAAGCTGCAATTCAAAATTTTCTAAGTGAACTAAAAAACGTAGACATTGTGGGGCTTGCTTACAACAAAAGAAGCGCAATTCAACAATTGAAAAGTATTCAACCAGATGTACTCTTGATTGACGTGATGCTGCTGAGATTACATAGCATTGACATAATTTCTTATGTCTTCAGCATTCAATCGGATGTCAAGATACTGGCATTAAGCCCAGGAGACCCCTCGCATGATCGCATTATTCTGGCCGTTCAGGCTGGTGCCCTGGGATATGTGAGCTGGGACGCCAACCCCGCAGAAATTTCTGCTGCTATTCAAAAAGTATTCCACGGTGAGTATTATTTGCCATTAGAAGCAACCTATGAGATCTTGCAAGAGGTTGCCCCAGAGCTGAAGATCTTCGCTGAAGAAAGGCGCACCAAGATTTTTGAGACCTTACTGGGACTGATCCCGCTCTTCGGAGTGCTTTCTGCCAGCAATTCTCATTTTAAGATTTCATGACATTAAAATCATGCCCCGAGTCTTTGCAAGCAGGAGAATTGGGAATTACTTCTCTGGTTAGCCTAGAGAACTAAAAAACTAATGAAGGAAGGGGC
>JASJDR010000075.1 GCA_030065615.1 Xenococcus sp. MO_188.B8
CAGAGCACCGATCTGTTTACCCAGCTCCGTGTTCTGGGGACAAGCCCAGCTCCGTGTTCTGGGCAAGGGAACGCTCGGCAAGACAGTCAAAAGTCTTTTAGCACAAAGGTTTCAAGCTTTTTAAATGGGTGTTGTATTTACGCCCAAGTCCACTAGACGCGGTTTAGTTGTTTTATAGTTGTGTAATATGACACGATTACAGTTAAGCAATATTGCGCAACATAAATAAATATTACTATTATGAATATCTTTGAGTATTCATCTGAAATTTAAACTTATAATTAAGACCACGGATTTCGACATTTAATCACTTCCAGTAAATCAGTATTTCCTAGTTTTTTCCTGATCCCTTTCGATCCCCCCCTTTTTTGAAGTCTTTTATAAGAACTTCTTTTTAATTCTAAAAACTAGATAAGTAAATAATACAAATTAATTTATAGAGGCCACAAAAATGAAAACTTCTTCGTCTTCTTCTCACTTAGGTCAGTCTTTCGCTTTAGCTGGCGTTTTAGCTTTTACTAGTGTTATGGTAATTTTACTTATGAGTATAGCTAGCAACGCATTATAAATTTTTATTATAATTTTTTTTAATACATGAATAATGTTATTGAATTAGATGTTATCGATCTGGCTTTAGCATTAGGCATAATCGGGGTAGCGATCGCGTTATCCCTGTGGCAGAAATTAGGCTTAGAAACACAATTCTTTTTTGGTGCAGGACGTTCTCTACTACAACTGTTGGTAGTAGGTTATGTCCTGGATTTAGTTTTTGCTCTCCATAACTGGTTTGCCGTCTTGATAGTGATCTTGTTTATGCTATCCGTGGCAGCTATCACAGCGCGTAATCGCATCGATCAACAACGACCAGGTTTACTCCCCATAGTCTGGTTATCTTTGATTGCTAGTACTGGCTTAACTGTGGCTTATGTTATTGCCGCGATCGTGCAACCTCCCGTATGGTATGAACCCCAATATCTAATTCCGCTGACAGGAATGTTATTAGGCAATGCCATGAATGGCGCATCCTTAGCCGGCGATCGCTTAATTAATGCCATTAAGCAAAATCATCAGGAAATTGAAACTCATTTATGTTTAGGTGCAACGCCCAAACAAGCAATTTTTACATATCAAAAAGAGGCAATTCGTACAGGTTTAATTCCGACATTAAATACAATGATGGTGGTAGGATTGGTTACTTTGCCAGGAATGTTTACCGGTCAAGTTTTAGCAGGAGCTAATCCCTTGAATGCGGCTTCCTATCAGATTTTAATTTTATTTGCGATCGCACTTACCAATTTAATTGCCACTTTTTTAATTACGGAAAGTCTTTACCGACGCTTTTTTAATCAAAAATTACAGTTAATAATTTAGATTATTTATAAATACTACTTATGTCTCGCCTCACGACAAAAGGGTTATCGACTGGCAGGTTGGCTGATAGAATCGAAGAAAATGCCAGGAATTAGGCTCAGACAGTTACGAACTATTGAGGTGGGGCGGTTTTAAGTTCAAGAAAAACGTTGTCAGAGTCTATTAGAGAGAGGAGAAGTGAAGAGAAGGTAAGATAAAAACCAATTTGCCTAAAAATAACTTTATTTACCTCTTAAAAACTTGATGACTGCCATAGTGAAATTGTGAAATTAACTGGAACGATTAAAGTTTCGTTGAGTTACCAACAACATATACCGACAAATTTCGTCAAAATAGAGTGTATAGGTTGAAAAATTCCCCTCTACTTCCTGCTCCGAAGCTCCTCTGCTGTCTTAATTGAGAATGAAACAGCCCTGCGAACTCTTGAGGGGGTCTATAGTTGACGTCCCAGTTTCGTGATGAGTTATATGAGTGGAAGCGGTCTTCATGGGGACCAACAATCGAGCGAACTCCGTCTCATACCAAATCCTGTTTAGATACACCACTTAATAGTTATGGTAAGGTAGAAGGCAGAAGGCAGAAGTAATTAAGCCTATTTAATACTCACCATATAGTAGTGGGTTTTCAGAATCAGATTTAGTCTCAGAGGTTGGGCGCTGCTCAATAACTTTCGACCCTTCGCACCTCGCAGTGCTTCAACCCAAACCTTTGACAGTCCAGCTCATCGCCTTAACCAGAAGCGATATCATCGGCATTGGTTACATAATCTACAAGTGTGTACCTCCTGTTAGGGATACAGAGATCTGACATAGAAAACCTTAGCATCAGAACATTTTAATTTTTCCTCACACCGATTACAATCTCAGGCACAATTATACTTATTGCCAAAAAAAGTCTTTAATTATTGCAGAATATATCATTGTTAAAAATTCATTGAAATAATAATTTTTATATAGATCAATAAGTCAAAAATTAAATTATCTTTAATTTTTTGGGGCACTGCTTTTTTTCTTGTAAGATATTAAGGATATCTGAGGTAGTGCAAAATTTGCACCAGAGAAGCTGATTCAAAATATTTGATCTTGAACCAGTTAGGAAGACCTTGAGATATCTGTTCATCTTATTATTTGCAGGATCATTAGAATAAAAATGTATAAAGTTTAACCGAAAATTAATTTAAAATTAACATGAGGTTAAAGATTAATTTACAACAAAGATTTTTTGAATTTTCTCTCTGAATAATGTTAGGAATAGAGGTTGACAAGCGACCGAGCGCGAAGTTTTCCCCAACAGCTTGGTTCTATAGGTTGAGAGAACCTCAGCATAGCCCAAGATCATTTAAGGACAAGCCTCACTATGACCGCTGACCGAGAGAGGTACCCAGGTTTCCCGATCAAGGTATGGGGAACACGCGACTTTTACTAGCTACTAAGTCATTCCCTTCTATTTGGTAATAGAAAAAATCAAATTTATAGACCAAAGGCAGGATCTTTTTATGGTTCAAGCACCAGTTTCCCAAAATACAGTTTCAGAAAACCCTCTTTCTTCAGAAGAGCTGCGCAAAATACATGCCTATTGGCGAGCCTGTAACTATCTCGCTGCTGGCATGATTTATCTGCGGGATAATCCTCTTCTCAAAGAATCTATTAAGCCAGAACATATCAAGTATCGGCTCTTGGGGCATTGGGGCGCATCCCCAGCCTTGAGCTTTTCTTATATTCATCTCAATCGTCTAATAAATAAGTACGATCTCAATGCGATCTTTATGGCAGGGCCAGGGCATGGAGCACCAGGAGTTCTCGGTCCTGTATACCTAGAGGGCACTTACTCGGAAGTTTATCCCGATAAAAGCGAAGACGAGGAAGGCATGCAGCGATTCTTCAAGCAGTTCTCCTTCCCTGGACATATTGGTAGCCATGTTACTCCCGAAACACCAGGTTCGATTCATGAAGGTGGGGAACTAGGTTACAGTGTAGCTCACGCCTATGGTGCTGCCTACGATAACCCTGATTTGATCGTGGCTTGTGTGGTGGGTGATGGAGAAGCCGAAACTGGGCCTTTAGCGACTGCTTGGCATTCTAATAAGTTTTTAAATCCGATTCGTGATGGAGCAGTCTTACCGATTCTCAATCTCAATGGGTACAAGATCGCTAACCCGACAATTCTGGCTCGGATTAGTGCTGAAGAATTGGAAAATCTCTTCAAAGGTTATGGTTATACTCCCTATGTCGTAGAAGGTTCTGACCCCGAACTGATGCACCAGAAAATGGCGGCCACCATGGAAGAATGCATCCTTAAAATCAGAGATATTCAGCAAAAAGCTCGCAGTACGGGGGTTGCCCAACGTCCCATGTGGCCAATGATTATTTTGCGTTCTCCTAAAGGCTGGACCGGGCCAAAAGAAGTGGATGGTCACAAGGTAGAAGGATTCTGGCGTGCCCACCAAGTTCCCATGGGAGGAATGCATTCTAACCCCCAACATCGAGAATTACTGGAAGAATGGATGAAGGGCTACAAGCCAGAGGAGTTATTTGACGCCAATGGCAGACTGATTCCTGAACTAAAAGAACTAGCACCAAAAGGCGATCGCCGCATGAGTGCTAATCCAGTCGCCAATGGTGGTTTACTGAGAAAAGATCTGTTAATGCCCGATTTTCGTGATTATGCAGTAGAGGTATCTCAACCAGGGACTGTAGAAGTCGAAAATACCCGGGTTATGGGTAAGTTTTTGCGGGATGTGATGGCAAACAATATGACCAATTTCCGGGTTTTTGGGCCAGATGAAACAGCATCTAATCGTCTTTCTCCCATCTACGAAGTTAGTCAAAAAGCTTGGATGGCAAATTATCTTCCCGAAGATGAAGATGGCAGTTTATTATCTACCGATGGTCGGGTAATGGAGATGTTGAGTGAACATACCTTGCAGGGCTGGTTAGAAGGTTATTTACTCAGTGGCAGACATGGCTTGTTCCATACCTACGAAGCTTTTGCCCATGTAGTAGATTCAATGTTTAACCAACATGCTAAATGGTTAGATATTTGTAAGAATGAAGTTCCTTGGCGCGCGCCGGTTTCTTCTCTAAATATCTTGCTTTCTTCTCTGGTTTGGAGACAAGATCATAACGGCTTTTCTCACCAAGATCCTGGTTATGTAGATCTTGTTACGAACAAGAGTGCCGATGTTACCCGTATTTATTTTCCCCCTGATGCTAATTGTTTGCTATCTGTCACCAATCACTGTTTGAAGAGTAAAGATTACATCAATGTAATTATCTCCGATAAACAGATGCACCTCCAATATTTGAGTATGGATGAGGCAATCAAACACTGTACTAAAGGTATCGGAATCTGGGAATGGGCCAGTAACGATGACTGCGGCAAAGAGCCTGATGAACCCGATGTGATTATGGCTTGTTGTGGTGATATTCCCACTATGGAATCTTTAGCGGCAACTGCCATCTTAAGAGAAGAATTTCCCCAACTTAAAGTTCGGTTTATTAATGTCGTCGATCTTTACACCATCCAGTCAGAAAGTGAGCATCCTCATGGACTCTCAGAAAGAGATTTCGATACTCTGTTTACTGAAGATAAGCCGATCATCTTTAACTTCCACGGCTATCCCTGGCTGATTCACAAGCTTGCTTATCGCCGTACCAACCAAGAAAGAATACATGTAAGAGGTTACAAAGAAAAAGGTAATATCAATACACCTCTCGAATTAGCTATTCTCAATCAGGTTGATCGCTTTAATTTGGTAATTGATGTAATTGATCGAGTACCTAAGCTAGGTTCTAGAGCTGCCTATGTCAAAGAGCGCATGAAAAACGAGATTATTAGTAATCTTCAATATGCTCACGAACAGGGCATTGATAAGCCAGAAATTGTCAACTGGAAATGGCCCTATTAGTCATTAAACATTGACGAGCGACCCTGCGCCGTTGCACGGCGTTTACCCAGCTCCGTGTTCTGGGCCAAGGAACGCGCGAGTTTAACGCTTGCGTAGCTCTACCCGAAGGGTCTCGACCCTGCGCCGAACCTCTCTAAATCTCTCATCTCCCTCATTCCCTCCTGAAAGGAGGGACGACTGATGTCTCCCACCTCTCTCTACCTCTCTCCTCAAGGAGAGAGAACATATGGTCTTCCCCTATAGGGGAAGGTTGGAAAGGGTGGGGAGATAAAGAGGGGTTGAGAGACTATATCGTTCCCCTTCCTACAGGAAGGGGATAGGGGTAGGTAGCGCAAAGGAAGCGGTGAGACCCCGCGCCACCGTTATCCGAAGGTGTATCCTTTAGGGCAGGCGTAAGGGAACGCTCACCGAGCAAGGGAATGTCCACCAAGAGACGCGCGAGCTTAAACATTGATCATTTAACAGTTATCAGTAGGGTGGGTAAATTTGCTATCCCAAATTAATAAAAAAGTATTTGTAAGTTGTTTTTGCCCACCTTATGAGTTAGGAGATTTCTCAGAAATCGCTTTTCTTTAACTAAATAAGTCTAAAGCGCAATTAATCAGGAGTATTGTCCTATGGCAACTTTAAAAGTAGGAATTAACGGTTTTGGTCGTATAGGGCGTTTAGTGTTTCGTGCTGGACTGAGTCATCCAGAAATCGAAATCCTCGGAATTAATGACTTGGTACCGCCAAATGCGATCGCTTATTTACTTAAATACGATTCTACCCACGGTCGTTTTCCTGGCACAGTAGAAGCCAAAGAAAACGGAATTATCGTCGATGGTAAATTTATTCCTTGCGTCTCAATTAAAGACCCAACACAATTGCCTTGGCAAGAGCTTGGGGTAGATTATGTAGTTGAGTCCACAGGTTTATTTACCAAATATGATGGAGCTGCCAAGCATCTCGAAGCTGGTGCCAAGCGAGTTGTAATTTCGGCCCCGAGTAAAGATCCTGATAAAATTCCCACTTATTTAGTAGGAGTTAACCATCACAACTATGATCCAGCTACAGAAACTATTGTCTCTAATGCCAGTTGTACCACCAATTGCTTAGCGCCAGTAGCTAAGGTAATTCAGGATAATTTTGGTTTTGCCGAAGGCTTAATGACTACTGTCCATGCAATGACTGCGACTCAACCGACAGTTGATGGGCCAAGTAAAAAAGATCTGCGGGGTGGACGTAGTGCTACCCAAAATATTATTCCTGCTTCGACTGGGGCAGCTAAAGCCGTGACTCTAGTTTTACCAGAGCTTAAAGGTAAGCTAACAGGAATGGCTTTTCGTGTGCCTACCCCCAATGTTTCCGCAGTCGATTTAACCTTTAAAACCGAAAAGGCAACTAGCTATGCAGAAATTTGTCAAGCGATGAAAGCAGCCTCAGAAGGTGAGATGAAAGGGGTTTTGGGCTATACCGAAGATCCCGTAGTTTCTACTGATTTTACCAGCGATCCCCATTCAAGTATTTTTGATGCTGGAGCAGGTATTGAGTTAAACTCCAACTTCTTCAAAGTTGTTGCTTGGTACGATAACGAATGGGGTTATTCTAACCGCATGATCGATTTGATGCTTTCGATGGCAGCAAAAGAAACATTGTTGACTAGTAAAATCTAAATTCTTTAGAGTTTGGGAATGGGGGATAACAATTCAATTCCTGGTGTTGAACCAATAGAACCTAACAAAATACTCCCCCCTTCCCGGTGCTGCCCAAGAGAGGAGGAGTTACCTCTTAACTAATCAATTATCCTTTAATAATCAATAAAATGAGTGATTTAATTGCTATTGCCTACGAAGATGAATTCAAAGCCGAAGAAGTTCGGCTGATATTAGCAAAACTTCAGAAGGAACATCTAATTGAAATGGAAGATGCCGCCGTTGTGGTCAAAGACGCAAGTGGCAAAGTTAAGCTTAAACAAGCCGTAAATTTGACTGCAGCTGGAGCCGTTAGTGGCGGATTCTGGGGTTTACTGATTGGAACTCTATTTTTGGTTCCTCTTGTTGGTGCTGCTGTGGGTGCCAGCACTGGAGCGATTAGTGGGGCCTTAAGTGACATTGGAGTTGATGATGATTTTATGCGAGAGCTAGGAGCTAGTCTGCTTGCGGGAACTTCGGCTCTGTTTGTTCTAGTGCGTCAAGTTACTCCAGACAAAGTATTAGAGGAAATTGCTCCCTATGGAGGTAAAGTGTTGCGGACTTCCCTCACTAAAGATAAAGAAGCAGAACTCCAAGAAGTCCTCTCCAGCAGAGGAATTAAAACAAACGCTGAACCAGAGATAGTTAAGTAATAAGTAATAAGTAATAAATAACAGGTAATAGTTATCTGGGTATAATTTTTACCTTTTCCTAGTGGATGTGGGCATAAATAAGCATACCATTCAAAACAACTCAAAAGCTTGATAGTAAAAACTTTTGACTTCCCCTCCTGCTCCCCTCCTCAGAGGGACTGGGGGTGGGTTGGGTTAGGGGTGGGTTGACTTCCACCCAGTGGCACTAGTCTATTTTTCCCTGTTCTCTATTCTTATTCATTGCTAACTAATGTTCTACTAGAAATTACAAATTTGAAAAATAAGGGCATAAATTATGGAAATATCAATACCTCAAGATAAAAAGCCTACTCCAGAAGAGCTTAAAGAACTCGAAAAACTAAAAGTAATCATTGAAAATGCGATCGCGGATGGTAAGTTAACAGAACCAGAATTTTCCAGAATCAAAGCAGCAATCCGCGCCGATAATAAAGTAACGGTTGAAGAACTGGAGCTAGTTAGAACATTAATCTATGACAAAATCGCCAGTGGAGAACTTCGAAGAGTCTGGGATTAAATAAATTGTATTAAATCAATATGATAAACAATTAACTCAGAAAACTCATAAATGTCTAATATTCAGAAAATAGTAGCAAAAATTTGTGAGGCACGGCAAAAAGTTCCCGCACAGCGTAGTATTTTGGTAGCGATTAGTGGGATTGATGGTTGTGGAAAAGGCTATATTGCAGCAGAAATCTTTGATTCCTTAAAAAGCACGGAATTAAATGCCGTCGTCATTAATGGTGACGGCTGGCTAAACCTTCCTAAGAGGCGTTTCAATAGTCATAAACCAGCTGAGCATTTTTATTTAAATGCTTTCCGTTTTGAGGAAATGTTCACGCAACTTATAATCCCTTTACGAGATCGCCGATCAATAACTATTGAAGTAAATTTTGTTGAGGAAACTGCCAAAGATTATCGTAAACACCTTTATGAATTTAAAGATGTAGATGTAATTTTATTAGAGGCAATTTACCTTCTACAACCAGCTTTTATCTCCTACTACGATCTTTCGTTTTGGATCGATTGTAGCTTTGAAACAGCCTTAGAGAGAGCCTTGGCAAGGGGGCAGGAAGGCTTACCACATCAAGAAACCATCAAAGCCTACCAAACTATCTATTTCCCTGCTCAGGAAATACATTTTCAAAAAGATAATCCCCAAAGTTTAGCTACAGCGATCATAAATAATGATCGCAAAATATAAATATACGGATTAAGTATCAAAGAAATTATATGAAACCAATTTCAACAACTCACAGCGATCTAGTCTTAGACCTCAAACAGTCAGTAGGACAAGCTGCTGCTGATCGCTTAGAATCCAACACCATAGAACGATTAAACTTTTAGTAAAAGCTATTTCGCAACAAGTCTAATTGGATTAAGTAGATAAACTTATGGTATAAAACATAAAAACTTTTCTGCAAGGAAAAGTAATAGAACATATGAACTAATTTACGTAATAATTTGCAATCTAAATTTATTTCACCCAGTAAAAGTAAATGAAAAAATCAATGAAATCCAAACTTCAACTTGCTCTTGTGGCAATTATAGCTACAGCTACTACCGCTCTCGTTCCTTTATCGGCTAGAAGTCAGTCTATGAGTCCTGATTCTAGCTGCCCCGGAACTGCTCCAGATCACCTGCCTTCTAAAACCCTTGCTTCATTAGCTCGTCAAGGATTCTTGGCAGACCAGGGAATTCCTAGTAGTGCTGCCTTAACATTAGAAGTTAAATCAGGTACGGTCACTCCTGAACAAATCGTTCAAGCAGCAATTGATCGCTGTCTTCTGAGCTCCAAATATAATTTCACAGAAGATGAAGAGTATCTTGAAGAGCTTAAAGAAAATTTAGCGGAATAAATTGTGGAATATTCAAGTGAAATTGTATCTAAATTCTAGAATTAAAAATTTCACTTGATAAGCCAACAGAGCTTGAAAAAACTTAAAGATATGGCGGGGTTTAGATAAACAGATTTGAGATTGTTCTTGCAATGTGATTGATGTTTACTATTGTCCATAACCCGTGTACATCCCCGCTATATAAACGCTATAGTTCCAGGGATTTTAGAATATAAATTGTTCGCCAAACTTAATTATTAGTCTTAATTGAGCAGATTGACAACAGCTAGCCTTGAGTAATTGATTAATAAAGTATCATCATCAAATTTTCACCTTAAGTAAGCATTGCTAGGACTTAGACCTTTATCTTTTCAGAGGAAGCTTTAGGTAAAGCTGCTCGTTATGCGGGTAAAGATGCCTTTGCTCGACCAGTTATACGCCGTGTGCAACTTTCTACGAAAGAATAAGGTATTCAGCTTATCTTTGACAAAGTCTTATTTCTAGAAGCCATTAAAATCAATGGCTCAAAAAAAGTTGCACACGGGGTAGTTATATATTAGAGAGGGAGCAGGGGGAGATGGGGTGAGAGAAAAAGGTGTGGGGGGTGTGGTAAGTGTGGTAAGTGTGGGGGGTGATTTTTGGGATACTTAGTTAGAAATCCCACGCAAAATTTCGTTCACCCGGGGAGTAGGGGAAGCAGAGAGAGTTACTTATTACTTATTACTTATTACTCATTACTTTGTAAGAACTCATGAGCCTAAAAATATATTTTCTGCGACATGGAGAAACGACTGCTAGCCAGACAGGAGGTTACTGTGGAACCTTGGACATCGAGTTAACCCCAGAGGGTGCCCAGATGGCAGAAGATTTTGCTAATGCTTATAAATCTCTTCCTTGGACAGCTATCTTCTGCAGTCCTCTGTGGCGGACCATAGCCACAGCTAAACCCTTGTGCAATCTGATTGGAATGGATATGCAACTCAGGGATGGACTTAAAGAAATTGCCTATGGTCAGTGGGAAGGTAAAACTCCAGCAGAGGTTAATCGAGACTTTCATGATGAATATGTACGCTGGCTAGCCGATCCCGGTTGGAATTCTCCTACTGGGGGCGAAAAAGGGATCGATATTTCTCGTCGAAGTAACGCTGTGTTAGAAGAAATTGAACAAACCTATAGCGATGGTAACGTTTTGGTAGTTTCCCACAAAGCAACTATTAGGATTATGCTCTGTTCTCTACTGGGTATCGATGTCGGTCGTTATCGCGATCGCATTTTGATGCCAGTGGCTTCTGTCAGCATCGTCGAATTTACCGAAAGAGGGCCATTACTAAGGGCTTTAGGCGATCGCTATCACCTCTCTGAAGACCTGCGCAATTTACCTGGTACTTAAAAACTATTAAAAATATAATACGAATTAAGTAATGTCTTTAAAGCTAAAAGCTAAGAGGTAAAAGCAGAACAACTAGCAACTAAATTAACACTACTAATCTAATGAAAAAATAGAGTAAGATGAGTACACAAACACTTACAAAAACACTGTGGCAACGCTATCAAGACTGGCTTTACTACCATGAAGGTCTAGATTTATATCTCGACGTCAGCCGCATGCGGTTTGATGAAGATTTACTCACAACTTTAAAACCCAAATTTGAACCAGGAATTACTTCTGGTGATTATCTATCAGGATTTTTACAGGGTACGCGCCAGGCTCTCTATGAAAATCATCGCGATTCGATTACGATTACCATTCCTCAAGTTAATCCTCTTACAGTCGGAGCTTTAATTGCCCTTTACGAACGGGCAGTAAGCTTCTATGCTTCCTTGGTTAATATCAATGCCTATCATCAACCAGGGGTAGAAGCAGGTAAAAAAGCAGCAGCTTCGATTCTGGAACTACAAACCAAAGTAATAACAGCTCTCAAAACCGCAGGTAAACCTTTAGATTTAGAAACCTTAGCAGCCAAAGCAGAAGCAGTTGAGCAAGTAGAAGCGGTTTATAAAATTTTGCGTCACCTCGCAGCCAATCAGCGAGGAATTTCCCTTATGGGCGATCGCACTAAGCTATCGAGTCTGCTAGTTTCAATGAATTAGGTTTTAGGTTCAATTGGATAGCGAGGATAAATATAGATAAATAAGGTGATTTCTATGAAACCTTATACCTTGTAAGGTGGGCAAACCTTAGTCTCAAATCAGTAAAGTACTTGTAAATTAATTTTGCCCACCCTACTTTTACTTTTGACTTAATATTAAAAACTTTTGACTTTTGACTTTTGACTTTTGACTTCCGCGCAGCAGCACTAGTTACTCATAATATTAATGGAGCATTTTTGTGGATGAATTATTAACCTACCAAACAAAAAACAACCAAACAGAACATATCAAGGTATTACCTGGCACCAGTTACCCCTTAGGAGCTAACGTTTACCCCGATGGCGTAAACTTCAGTCTCTTTTCTGAGAATGCCGAAGCTGTAGAACTACTACTGTTCGATACTCCAAATGCAGCTAAACCCCTCCAAATAATTAAGCTTAACAAGACATGTTTCTATTGGCATGTTTTTGTTCAAGGAATTAAAGCAGGGCAAATATACGCTTATCGAGCTTACGGACAGTTTGCGCCAGAAAGAGGATATCGCTTTGATAGTAGTAAAGTTTTAGTAGATCCCTACGCCCGAGCCATTGTCAATACAGAGCATTATGATCGCATCGCTGCCAGCTGTCCTGGAGATAATTGTGCTCAAGCCCTCAAAGGAGTAGTGGTAGATCCTAGTACCTATGACTGGGAAGGCGATCAACATCCGAGAACGCCCTACTCTATTAGTGTGATTTACGAACTTCATGTAGGCGGCTTCACTAGTAATCCCAACTCTGGTGTAGCCCCTGAAAAACGAGGCACCTATGCGGGAATAATTGAGAAAATTCCCTATCTCAAGGAATTGGGCATTACCGCAGTAGAATTGCTTCCCGTCCACCAGTTCGATCCCCAGGATGTACGCCCAGGGCTGAAAAACTATTGGGGCTATAGCACAATTAGTTTCTTTGCTCCCCACAGCGGTTATAGTTCCGATGGCGCCCCTCTCGCAGCAGTGGATGAGTTTCGCGATCTAATTAAAGCTTTACACAAAGCAGGGATTGAGGTGATTCTCGATGTTGTCTTCAACCATACCGCAGAAGGTAATCATCAAGGACCAACTCTCTCCTACCGAGGTCTGGATAACCAAACCTACTATATTCTGGAAGATGATCCTACTTATTACAAAAACTATAGTGGGTGTGGCAATAGTTTCAAAGGTAATCATCCTATTGTTGGAAGACTAATTCTAGATTCCTTAAATTATTGGGTTCAAGAAATGCACGTCGATGGCTTTCGCTTTGACCTCGCTACAGTTTTAGCCAGGAATGTTTTTGGGGAACCGATAAAAGAAGAAGCCGGATCGATGAACATTCTCTCTATCATTGAATCCGATCCCATTTTAGCTGGCACAAAACTAATTGCTGAAGCTTGGGATGCCGCAGGACTGTATGGTGTAGGACAGTTTGTTGAACTAGCGGAATGGTTTGCCGAATGGAATGGCCCCTTTCGGGATGATGTACGTCGTTTTGTAAAAGGAGATCGCGGTTCAATTAATGCCTTAGCTGCCAGAATTATCGCTAGTCCTGATATTTACTCCCGGACAGATACCGATATCAACCGTAGCGTTAACTTTACTACTTGTCATGATGGATTTACCCTCAACGATTTAGTTTCCTATAATCGCAAACATAATCTGGCTAACGGGGAAGATAATTGTGACGGTTGTAATGATAACCATAGTTGGAACTGTGGCGTAGAAGGAGATTGCGAAGATCCAGAAATCAGGCAATTGCGATCGCGTCAAATTAAGAACTTCTTCACCATTCTCTTGCTCTCTCAGGGAACACCAATGTTTCTGATGGGAGATGAAGTCAGACGTAGCCAAAAAGGAAATAACAATGCCTACTGTCAGGATAATGAGCTGAGCTGGTTTGATTGGAGTTTAACTAAGACCAATCAAGGTTTACTGCGTTTTGTCAGCAAGTTAATTCATTTTATTCAGGATCTAGAAGTTTTTCGCATCGAAGAATTTTTAGAAGTTGGTTATTCTAGTCAAAAACCTCATTTAACTTGGCATGGAACCTATTTAGGTCAGCCTGGATGGGAAGAGGATTCTCATGCTCTGGCCTTTTCCTTATCTGAACCAGCTAGTGGCGAACATCTTCATGTTATGTTCAATGCCTATTGGGAACCCCTGAATTTTGAGCTACCGCCTTTAGCACCAGGAAGCAACTGGCATCGCATTGTGGATACAGCTTTACCTGCGCCTGATGATTTTACCGATTTAGCAACAGCGCCTAAAATAAGCCAAAGTAACTATCTGGTTACCGCACGTTCCTCTGTTGTCTTAATGGAAAAAAGATAATCTACCTTAATTTATAAACCCAACTCCTAATACCTAACACCTAATTACTTTATGTACGAAAAATTTTTTATTCCTAACCCTGATGCAGAAAAACCCAGTCCTCTGAGTCCTCGCAAAGGAGTAATTATTGGCGTCGGACAAGTAGGACTAGCTTGTGCCTATTCTCTATTAATCCAAGACTGTTTCGATGAGTTGGTTCTGCAAGATATTGCTCAGGAAAAAGTTGAGGGAGAAGTTTATGATTTTCTCTCAGGTATGCCCTTTCTGCCTCCTACCGACCTCAAAGTGGGTACAGTAGCTGATGAAGGACAAAATGCAGATTTAGTAATTATCACCGCTGGAGCAGCCCAGAAACCTGGAGAAACTCGTTTAAATTTAGTTGAACGGAACGTTGCGATCTTTAAAACTATTCTGGCTGATGTGGTTAAATATTGTCCTGATGCCATTTTGTTGATTGTGAGCAATCCCGTTGACATCATGACCTATGTTACCTTAAAAATTTCGGGATTCCCCAGTTCTCGGGTCATTGGTTCGGGAACCGTTCTCGATACGGCTCGTTTTCGTACTTTGTTATCTCGGAGATTAAATATCGACCCTCGCAGTGTTCATGCCTACATTGTGGGAGAGCATGGAGATAGCGAACTGCCTCTTTGGAGTATGGCAAATGTCGGTGGGGTGAAAATCGTACCTAATGGTTGGGAAAAGCTAGCTGCTGCTGAACAAAATGATTTAACAACTGTATTTGAACTAGTCAAGAATGCTGCCTACGAGATTATCAAGCGTAAAGGATATACCTCCTATGGCATTGGTTTAGCCGTAACCGATATTGTCAAGGCTATTTTACGTAGTCAAGAACGTATCCTGACGGTAAGTAGTCTGGTTAATGGGCTTTATGATATTCATGATGTCTGTCTCGGTTTACCAACAGTTGTTAATGAAAAAGGAGTTCTCAAAACTGTTAACCTAAAGCTAAACGAAGTAGAAGAATCACAGCTACGAAATTCGGCTAAGGTATTGCGGGAAGTTTTTGATCAACTCAAGCTTTAGTCAGCTATAAGCTTGGGCTCAATTAAAAAAAGGGGCGTTGCTGATTTAAAACATGAATTAAATAGTAATACTAATAAGGCTCTTGGTTTTTGGCTCTTGGCTATTAGCTTTTTGAGAACATATTACAGAAGATGATAAATTTGCTTTTCATAGCTTGATTCAGCAACGCCAAAAAAGGAACAACGTTAACAAATGACACAAAACCCTCAAACACTCGTCGGAATTATTATGGGCAGTGATTCTGACTTGCCTACCATGGAAGCTGCGATCGCAGTATGTGAAGAATTTGAAGTAAGTCATGAAGTCGCGATCATTTCTGCTCACCGCACTCCCGAAAAAATGGTCAATTATGCTCGCACAGCCCATGAAAGAGGCATTAAAGTAATCATTGCTGGGGCAGGAGGGGCAGCCCATCTCCCCGGGATGGTAGCCTCTTTAACCCCCCTTCCCGTAATTGGGGTGCCCATAGCAACTCGTAATCTTCAAGGAGTTGATTCTCTCTATTCGATTGTGCAAATGCCGAGGGGCATTCCTGTAGCCACTGTCGCGATCGGTAATGCGCAAAATGCGGGTTTACTCGCAGTACAGATTTTAGCCGCCAATGATAGTAAACTGTTGGAGAAAGTGCAGCAATATCGCCAAGGATTATGTGCTATGGTTGAGGACAAGCAAGCGAAATTAGAACAGTTGGGTTATCAGAAATACTTAACTCAAATGTAGAAACATACAGAAAACATAAACAATATATTGCTCATCTTTCGTCTTGGCTCCCAAGATTATAAGATTAAATAATACGTTACAAATCTTTACTCCAAGCTTAATATAGTGTAAACTACGCAAGGAAAAAGTATATATTGTCAAGATAAGGAGCAAAAATTAAGATGCAGTCGGCTCAGACGCTGCGAAACGCGCCAAAAGAGTATCTTAAGCCTGATGGAGGCTTAAATCCCAATGTATTGATGACGATAACCGCGCTGATGCTAATTGCTTCTTCTGTTTGTGGTTATTTTGTATGGCACTTTCCTGCCTGGTATTGTTTTGCCGTTAATGTCCTAGCATTACATATTTCAGGAACAGTGATCCATGATGCATCTCACAATAGTGGTCATAGTAATCGCATCGTTAATTCCATTTTGGGGCATACCAGCGCTTTAATGTTAGGTTTTGCCTTTCCTGTGTTTACCCGCGTACATTTACAACACCACGCCAATGTCAATGACCCTGATAATGATCCCGATCATTTTGTCTCCACAGGAGGTCCATTATGGATGATTGCGGCGCGTTTCTTCTATCACGAAATTTTCTTTTTTAAAAGACGTTTGTGGCGCAAATATGAATTATTAGAATGGTTTTTGAGTCGTTTATTCTTAGTGACTCTGGTTATTTTAGGAATTCAATATGACTTTATTAAGTATATTATGAATTTCTGGTTCGTCCCCGCATTAGTCGTTGGCATCACCTTGGGACTATTTTTTGATTATTTACCCCATCGTCCTTTTAAAGAACGTGATCGCTGGAAAAATGCCAGAGTATATCCTGGGGCAGTCTTAAATTTACTGATATTAGGACAAAATTATCATTTAGTTCATCATCTTTGGCCTTCGATTCCCTGGTATAATTACCAGCCAGCCTATTATGCGATGAAACCTTTGCTCGATCATAAAGGTTGTGACCAATCTTTAGGATTATTTCAAGGGAAAAATTTCTGGAGTTTTCTATACGACATCTTCTTAGGAATTCGCTTTCACCATAAATAATGTGATGAATTAAAAATTGACTGTTCAATATCAATTTAACTTTACTCCTTATCGATATTCTTTTAATCAACCCTTACGTACTAGTCATGGTATTTGGCGAGTGCGTGAGGGTATTATTATTGCTTTATGCGAGACCTTCTGTAGTCGCTGCCGCGATCAGCGTAAGCTGGCACTTCATGATCGCGATAACAGAATAGGAAAAGGAGAAATTGCTCCTATTCCTTGGTTTGGTTCCGAAACTCTTGAAGATGCGTTAAATTTTTGTTCTCAACTCAAAAATTCTGTAACTGAAGAAGATATTACCCGTATTCAGGATAGTTTACCTGCTTGTCAGTTTGCCTTTGAGTCAGCCCTTGGGGAATTAAGATACAAGGAGACGGGGAGATGGCGAGAAAAGGGAGCAGAGGGAGCAGGGCTGCGCTATTGTTATTTGTTGCCTGCGGGGAATCGAGTGTTAGATTGCGATCTAGATCAGATAATTAGGAGTTCTCAAACTTTACTGATCAATACATTTAAATGGAAGATTGGAGTTTATCCTCTAGCAGAAGAAATTAATATTTTGCAGCAATTGGTTTCCCGGCTACCAAGCCAAATTAAACTAAGATTAGATGCCAATGGCGGCTTAACCTTATCAGATGCTCATCAGTTACTAGAAGTGACTGATAAGATACCCCAAGTTGAATTTATTGAACAACCTTTGCCCCCATCAAAATTTAGCGCCATGATGGCACTGTCAGCAAAATATCAAACTGCTTTGGCTTTAGATGAGTCGGTGACTAATATTAGACAATTACAAGATTGTTATCAAAAAGGGTGGCGAGGGGTTTTTGTGATTAAATCTGCGATCGCGGGTAAACCATCTATTTTACGACAATTTTGTCAGCAGTATCCTCTAGATCTGGTTTTTTCTTCGGTATTTGAAACTTCTGTTGGTCGTCGAGCAGCACTTAAATTAGCAGTAGAATTAGGCAATAAACAACGTGCAGTTGGGTTTGGAATTTCCTCTCCCTTTATAGCCTCTAATAAGCTTTAATTGACCGCGGAATGCTGTCAGCGCAGGCTCGGTCGTGTCTTGATAATGGCATCAAGATTAGATATCACACAAAGTCTTGGTGCGCGTTCCCATAGCGTCCTAAAGGATACCCCTTCGGATAAGGAAACCTCGCTGGGTTCGTTTATACCCAAATGCGATGGGTACAAGCACCGCATAGTTTGGTGCACCGCTATTCTGCGATGTAGATGATTTTTATCTCCAATGGTCGAAACTATGACAGCAGCAGAAACAACTCCCTTCTATGCCTAATGAGAAACGCTGGTATATATTGGTGACAACAGTTTGTTAAATAACGACAGTAATTTGTTAATAACAACAGTTAATTATTGAATTTACATAAGAATAACTCCCCGGGTGGGATTCGAACCTACGACCAATCGGTTAACAGCCGACCGCTCTACCACTGAGCTACCGAGGATTGCTTTCACGATTAACAATCATATCGACAAAAAAAACATTTGGCAAGTATTTTCTCAATTTTTTTTTACTCTTAGTTTAGCTACTAACTTAAAGCTGTACACACCAGTAATCGTGTAAGTAGTAGTTTGTCATCACAAGCCACAATTTCAGACATCTTAAGCCTAGCGCATTTAACTGACAAAAATAATAGTAAGTTTTTTTATTGTCTAACCTGAAATATTGACGGTAAAAATTTATATTTTAAGATACTAAGCAAGAGAAATTGGTGCTGAGATATAGTCTTAAAGGCTTAGACTTTAATGGTTGCCATTAACATTTGAGTCCGATGGGTGATGCCTAGCCAATTTTGCTCCTGTATCAAAGAAGAGAGGAAAAGATTACTAGATAAGCCAACAGCGATCGCGCCTGCGGCCAACATAGATTGAGCATTGTCAATAGTAACTCCTCCTGTAGGAATCAGAGGGATCTGTCCTAAAGGCCCCTGCAAGCTCTTAATATAATCAGCGCCTCCTACAGTCTGAATTGGGAACACTTTAACTACCCTCGCACCGGCTTGCCAAGCATGTACGATTTCTGTAGGAGACAAAACCCCTGGAACCAAAGGAATCTTATGAGCGATCGCGTTTTCTAGGAGCGAAGGAGCAAAATGAGGAGTAAAGAGAAATTGCGCGCCACAGGCGATCGCTTCTTGTAATTGAGATTTATTTAAAATCGTTCCCGCACCAATAATACAATGGGGCAATCTGGCACGAAGTTGGGAGATTAATTCTTGAGGTTGTTGGCTATTCCAGGTAACTTCAATTAATTTGATCCCTCCTGCGGCAACAGCCTCCGCCATTCCTAAGCCAATGGTAATTTCAGGAGCACGAATAACCGCGATCACTCTTAGTTCTTGCAAAATTGTTTGCCAAGAATCCATCAGAGTTGCCGATTGGGAAATAAGGGGATCGCTTATCATGTTCTATCAACTGATAAATGTTCAACGCTAAATGACCGCGGAATGCGGTCAGCGCAGCGGGCAGACCCCGCGTTATCCTAAAGGACTACCTTCGGGGCGTGCGAGCGGTATCCTTTAGGGCGGCGAAAGAAGCAAGGGCGGGAATGGGGGATAACAATTCAATTCCTGGTGTTGAACCAATAGAACCTAATAAAATACTCCCCCCTTCCCGGTGCTGCCCAAGAAAGGCTCCGTCGTCTTACGGCGGAGTACCGCTGACTTAGAGGTGCCGAATTTGACTTTTATATGCTTGTTTATCTAAGCCTTTACCAACATTAGCAGTTTTAGGGTCAATGCTCTGCTCCAAAAGCTCGATCCGTTCTGAAGTTGCTGGATGGGTACTCAAAAAGGTTGGCGTAGAACCACCACCTGCTTCTAACAACTTTTGCATGAATCCTAGCATTCCTGAGGGAGCATAACCTGCTTTTGTTAGATTTTCTAAACCAAAACGATCTGCTTCGAGTTCATCTTGACGACTGTTACGACGAGTTAATGCCAATTCTACGCCAATTTGCACTGCTTGAGAGGTATCCAATCCTGCGGTAGAAAGCACTCCTTGTGCGATCGCTCTTTCCCGCATTTGTTCGATTGCATGACGTCCTACAATATGACCAATTTCGTGACCAATAACACTAGCTAATTCTGCTTCATTGTCTGCTTTTAAGATTAATCCTGTGTTGATATAAACAAAGCCTCCCATAGTTGCAAAAGCATTAATACTTCTATCATCTACTACTTGAAAAGTATAGGAGATATTAGGACGACTACTTGTTCTAGCTAGTTGTTGTCCTATATTGTTTATATATTTAGTCAGAGCACGATTGGGATAAATTTTAGCTTGACCCGACTTGATTAATTCCTCGTTAATCTGTGAGCCTAATTCAACTTCTTGCTGATCGGAGATCCTAGAAAGCTGAATGATTTGAGCACCTCTAATTAGTAGTTCAAACCAAGAGACAGCGTGAGCTGGGATGACATTAGTTAGCCCAATACTGAAGGCTAGGATAAGAGAAAATAAGCCATATAACCAACGTCTACGACGACCATGAAATAAAGAAGAAAGATGCAACATAGTATTACATAAAGAGATCTCATAAGAATAATTACTATTCTAGAGACGGAAATAGTTTTATGATAGTTGCAAATTATATTAATAAACAGTTTAAAAATGAGTTTTTAACAGAGATTAATCATTATCTAGCATCATAACTAGGAAGATTTGGGGTCTAGTTTGATTTGCGATCGCTTTATATAGCGCTACGGGGAAGGCAGAAGGGGCAAATCCCCCCAAAAAAAAGCCAGAAACCAATAATAGCAAGGCTTTCAGCTGTTTATTCTTGAAAGAACTATGAAACCTGGTAGTTGGCTTAGGATTACTGATCTGATTTTAAGCTATAACAACTTGATTAAGGATAAGTCCGCCTTCCCAAAGTGAATACTCAGGGCCAATTGTAAGTTTTCTAGGGAATTAATCAACCAGGGAACTTCGCTTTTATCATCAAATTCATGATGCGAAAAAAGAATCGCAAACCTTTGTTCTAGGTATGGTTTTACTTTGTTACAGATCAATAATAATTTTAGTAGTAAACCCACAACTTTGGTTTCTCCTAAATTATTAACTAAATCAACAAATAAATCGTAGTTAGGGTTTTTAGGGCTATCTACAACCAAAAATTTTAATAAACTAGAGCAAGTTCTCATAATGGTGAATTCATCAACACTTTGAGAATGAAAATCAGGCAAAATATCTTGTAAATAAGTATATAATTTCTGATTTAATTTACGTTTTGCGTATTGGGAATCAATACCATTAATTAAATATTCATATAGCTCGTTTTTAAATTGCCGATAATATTTAGTGTTATTAATATTATGGGAAAAGTTATAGGCTAAACCTTGATAGGTGTAACCTGATTCGACTTTTCCAAGATATTGTTTTAGGGCATAATTTAATTTTTTATCACTTAATAATGTAGGATTTTTAATAGGTTGTATAAGTTTTTTGGGTATTTTATTTTGATTAGATGCTTTATATTTACGAACTATTTCTGCTAGTCTTACCCGATAGGTTAAATATTGAGAAATATCTAATTCATAGGTTCTCTGAATACTTTTTTTGATTTTTTTGACAGTTTTTGTGAATTCATAACTACTATCTTCACTTAAGAGACAATGTTGATATAAAAAAGGATAACGTTGAATTAAATCACCTACATAGACATCATAATCATCCGACTGATTATAATTTTGATTGCTCAGATTCCCTAGTCTTTTTAATTTTATATATTGTTCCGTACTTTGAAAATTTTCAATAAGTTTACGTAATTTTCTAGTTGATTTAGAATTAGCAGTTCTAGGGGGTAGAACTATATCTAGCTGGGACAATAATAAAGGAATATGAGCTTGAAGCTCAGGTGATTTTTGCCAACAATTAATAATAATATGGCAACAACGATTTAAAAAAAAAGGAAATTCTCGTTCTACATAATGAGTATTGATAATTGTATCCAGCGCTGATTTGACAGCATGAACATCGTAACCTGTTCCTTTGATGAACAAGTTACGAAATCTTTGAATTACTCTTTCAGGACTATCTCTTTGCAAAGATTCTTGTAAATGATCATATATGGTCTTTGCTTCTTCATGAGTAGATTGAAATCCACAATCGTTTTGATAAACTATGTCCATTTATGAGCCTCTCATAGTCCAAGAAAAATTAACAAAATTTTAAATTTCAAAATTAATCAAAAATCATTATGGCTTATTCTTTATAATACAGTTATATTTTCAGAAATAGGATTAAGGTTTTATCAAGATTTTATAAGGTTAAATTTAGTAATATTGCTGATATAAATTGCTAATATAGCACTACAAAAATCCTGAAAATTAAGTAATAATTCAGAAGATTTTATCTCTTGAGTAAATTATATTTATTGAAGTTTCCGTATTTAAAACTATGACCCAAAAAATTCCTCTCAGCGAACTCGGTAAAATTCTTGGGGATAATTTACGCCGAACCATAGCGGGAAAACAGGAAAAATCTGCGCTCGGTATCAATACTGATACGCGAACTTTCCTCCCGGGAGCAATATTTCTCGCTCTAGTAGGAACGCAATTTGATGGACATGATTTTGTCGCTATGGCGATCGCGAAAGGGGCGATCGCGATAATTGTCGAGCGTCAATTATCCCTAGATTCTGAGGTGCCGCAATTTATCGTGGGCGATACCCTCAAAGCCTATCAGCAAATTGCCCGTTGGTGGCGCGATCGCTTGAAGATTCCGATTATTGGGGTGACAGGCTCGGTAGGAAAAACCAGTACCAAAGAATTAATTGCGGCGGTATTGGGTACTCAAGGCAAAGTCTTGAAAACCCAAGCTAACTATAACAACGAAATTGGCGTTCCCAAAACGTTGCTGGAAATTACCCCAGAACATGATTATGCTGTTATCGAAATGGCAATGCGTGGTTTAGGAGAAATTGCTCTACTGACCGAGATTGCTAATCCGACCATTGGCGTCATTACCAATGTGGGGACAGCACATATTGGGCGCTTGGGTTCAAGAGAAGCGATCGCTACAGCCAAATGTGAATTATTGGCTCAGATGTCTCCCCAGAGTACGGCAATCCTTAATTACGACAATCCTTTGTTAATTGAAACTGCAGCTAAAGTATGGCAAGGCAAAACCATTACCTATGGTTTGACAGGAGGAGATTTACGAGGAGAAGTCAACAATCCTGATACTCTCTCGATAGCTGAGATGAACTTTCCCTTACCACTTCCAGGGATTCATAATGCTAGTAACTATTTAGCAGCGATCGCGGTTGCCCAAGCCTTAGAAATCGAGATCACATGCTTAACGACGGGTTTAACCGTAGAATTGCCGAAAGGGCGATCGCGTCGTTACCAATTACCTAACGATATTCTGCTCCTGGATGAAACCTATAATGCAGGCTTTGAATCGATGCAAGCTGCCTTAAGAATGCTCAAAGCCACCCCAGGAAAAAGACATCTTGCGGTGTTAGGAACCATGAAAGAATTAGGCTCCTATTCAGCATCACTACATCAGCAAGTTGGCGTTACTGTTCAAGAATTGGGCATCGATCGCTTACTAGTCTTAGCCGATGAGCCGGAAACCGAAACCATGATTACTGGTGCTGCAGGCGTAATCGCTGAATGTTTCCGCGATCGCGCTCTATTAGGCAAAAGATTACGCAATATGATGGTACCTGGTGATCGTATTTTGTTTAAAGCTTCTAATTCTGTAGGTTTAAATCAAGTAGTGGATGAATTACAGCAACATTATAATTTATCCTCTTGACCGAGAAAGTCGATTAACTATCGGCTGGAGAATCCCCTAGATTACTTGATTAGCCGTTCAGGCTAATATCTATGGGGAGTCGTCAATCTAACACCTAATTAAAAGCTTGCCATTTCTTCTATTTGGTGAGAGAATATAAGTATAAACACATGATGTGAAGAAAATCAATAGAGATTTTAGCTTATATTCATAGCTAGTGAGGTGAAACATCATGAACATTAGATTATTAGCTGCTATCGGATTCTTAACTGCTTTTGCGATCGCTACTCCTGGCAATGCAGAAAATCCTGCCCATGTTAAACAACTCCTGGAAACTAGAGAATGTCCTGGCTGTGATTTAGAGGGAGCAAATCTAGAAGGCACTCATTTAATTGGAGCAGATTTACGCAATGCCAATCTAATAGGAGCGAATCTTTTGGGCGCTAATTTAGAAGGGGCAGATTTAACCAATGCTCAGTTAGAAAATGCTAACCTGACAGCTTCCTTTTTGACTAATGCTAGTCTCAATCAAGCCGATCTTGATCGAGCTAATCTAACTGCTGCCACCATAATTGATGCTGATGTTTCTGGAGCCTCAATGTTAGATTTAAACCTAACTAACGCTATCATTTACCATACTGGTATTGCTGTTGGCGGTTCATACGAATGAAATGCAAATTTCTCGCTGGAACGAAATTGCTCAATCTGACTCATTTGGACTTGTCCTTGTTGGTTGGTTTGCCAGATTTGTCCTCCATACACGTCTAGACAAGTTAACCAGCCAAGACCACAAGCCCAGGTATCGATACAGATGGCATGACCAAGGTTGATCGGTTTACCATTTTTTTGACTAGTATGAGCACAGATCATTGTCTTCCCAGAATAATGAGGACTAGGCTGAATAAACTTCTCCCAAAAGAGATGATAATCTGGTTGTTGGTTCAGGGGAAGTTTTGGGTGGAGATTAGCGTGGACAAATATATGATCTGGGGATTCCCAACCATTGAGACAGGTATGTTCTAAAAATCTCCAGTGACTATCAGGAATATTAGCTAGAGAATTTCTTCTCCCAGGTAAACTATAGGAGATTAAGGTTTCAATTCTCAGTAACTTTAATTCAACTGCAACATCAAAGTTATGGTTACGAGCTTGGAGTAATTGTAGTTCATGATTTCCTTTGAGGGGAATTAACTGATGATTTTGAGAAAGCTGGATTAGTCTCTCAATTACCGCTTTCGAATTGGGACCTTTGTTGAGATAATCACCTAGGGTGATAATAATATCTTCTGGCTGGGGTTGGACGACGGCTAATAATCGGTCAAATGCCCGATAACAGCCATGAATATCACCTATCGCAAGATATCGCATAGGAATCTATCTCTGTTTTCCATAACTTGCTACCTATAGTTTTCAGTATAGCGATAGTTACTGTGTCGCGATCTGGTAATAAGTGTTGTAATTACTACAAACTTAACTTTCGGACAATTTGTTTTAAGATGAAATTATGTAATTCTTAAGGAGTTGCGTAAATGGTTGATTCTTCCAATAAAATACCAAATTATTTTAATGACCGAATTAAAGCAGCTAAGAAACTAGGACTTACAGAATTAGATTTAAGTGTTCCTTGGAATAAGAAAGATAATGATAAATTAGACCACATTCCCGAATCAGTTTTTGAATTAACTCAGTTAGAAAAATTAAATTTAAGTAATAATAGCCTTTCAGAACTGCCAGAATCTCTGAGCAATCTCGCCAATTTAACCGAGCTAAATTTATCGAGAAATCAGTTAACAAATCTTCCTAACTCTATCGGCAATTTCGCCAATTTAACCTGGATAGATTTATCAGGAAATCAGCTAATAAAGCTCCCTGAATCTATCGGTAATCTCGCTAATTTAACCCATTTATATATATGGAGAAATCAGCTAACAAAGCTCCCTGAATCTATCGGTAATCTCGCTAATTTAACCCATTTATATATATGGAGAAATCAGCTAACAAAGCTCCCTGAATCTATCGGTAATCTCGCTAATTTAACCGAAATAAATTTATCGGGAAATCAGCTAATAAAGCTCCCTAAATCTATCGGCAATTTCGCTAATTTAACCTGGATAGATTTATCGGGAAATCAGCTAACAAAGCTCCCTGAATCTATTGGTAATTTCGCTAATTTAACCTGGATAGATTTATCGGGAAATCAGCTAATAAAGCTCCCTGAATCTATTAGTAATTTCGCCAATTTAACCGAGATAGATTTATCGGGAAATCAGCTAATAAAGCTCCCTAAATCTATCGACAATCTCGTCAATTTAACCTGGATAGATTTATCGGGAAATCAGCTAATAAAGCTCCCTAAATCTATTGGCAATCTCGCCAATTTAACCTGGATAGGTTTATCGGGAAATCTCCTGAAAGAACCACCTCTAGAAATAGCAACAAAAGGGGTACAAGCAATAAAAGAATATTTCCAAGAATTAAGGACAAAAGGAGAAGATTATATTTATGAAGCTAAATTACTCATTGTTGGTGAAGGAGGTGCAGGTAAAACTACTCTAGCTAAGAAGATTCAAAACCTCCAATACCGACTTCTAGAAAATCAACCATCTACTGAAGGTATTGATGTTATTAAATGGAGTTTTCCTTTACCAAATAAAGAACGAGAATTTAAAGTAAATATCTGGGATTTCGGCGGACAGGAAATTTATCATGCTACCCATCAGTTTTTTTTGACCAAACGTTCTCTCTACGCTTTAGTTGCTGATACTCGCAAAGAAGATACAGATTTTTATTATTGGCTCAATATTGTAGAACTATTGAGTGATAATAGTCCTCTATTGATTATTAAAAATGAGAAACAAGACCGTAAAAAAGAAATTAATGAAAGAGCTTTACGAGGACAGTTTACCAATCTCAAGGAGACTTTAGCTACTAACCTCAAAACTAACCGAGGTTTAGAGGAGATTATCACCAATATTCAAGACTACATTAAAAAATTACCCCACATCGGACAAACATTACCGAAAACTTGGGTCAAAGTTCGTCAAGCTTTAGAAAAAGATTCTCGAAACTATATTTCTCTGCAAGAATATCTAGATATATGTGAAGCCAATGGATTTACTCGACACGAAGATAAATTACAGTTAAGCGGATATCTTCACGATTTAGGAGTATGTCTTCATTTTAAAGATGAAGAAGATTCTCTGTTATATAGAACAATCATTCTTAAACCAGAATGGGGTACAGATGCTGTTTATAAAGTGCTAGACAATAAACAAGTTATTAATAATCAAGGACATTTTACTCGCAACGATTTAAAAAATATTTGGCAAGAAGAAAAGTATGCCTCTATGAGAGGAGAATTACTAGAATTAATGAAAAAATTTCAACTTTGCTATGAAATTCCAGATCGCCGAAATACTTTCATCGCTCCTCAACTTCTTAGCGAAAACCAACCTGAATATGAATGGAATGATTCTAATAATCTGATATTACGCTACGCTTATCCTGATTTTATGCCTAAAGGAATTATTACTCGCTTCATTGTGATAACGCATAAGTACATTCATTCAACTAATCATAATCAATGTGTTTGGAGAAGCAGGGTAGTTTTAGAGAAAGATGATACTCTAGCTGAAATTACTGAAAATTACGGCAAACGGGAAATTATGATTAGAGTTTTGGGGGATAATAAACGAGATTTTCTGACTATTATCGCCAACAACATAGATGAAATCAGTGATTCTTACAAACGATTAAACTATCAGAAATTAATACCTTGTAATTGTGAGATATGTAAACTAAGTGACAATCCACATTTTTATGACTTTAAAGTTTTGAAAAAGTTTATTCGAGATAAACAACTTGAAATTCAATGCCAACAAAGTTACAAAATGGTTGGTATTGGAAGCTTAATTGGTAATGTAATTATTTGGCAGAATCAAAAGTTAGAAGAAGAACGACTATATAACCCACGTTCATCACAGCAAGTAAATTTTTATATCAATCAAGGAGAAGATTTCAGAGACCAAAGACCTATCCAAAACATCAAAGCTGAAACTATTAATGTTCAAGGTGCTGCTGCCTTTGGGCTTGGAGATATAAGCGGTAAAGTCGCCAATACTATCAATCAACTTCCTGATTTTGATAATCCTAACAAAAACAACCTTAAACAAATACTCATTGAACTACATAATACTGTCCTCAAAGAAGATTTAGAAAAAGAAGAAAAAGAAGAAACTCTAGAACAAATTCAAGCGATCGCCTCTTCCTTAAATAATTCCCAAGATGGTGCTGTGAAGAAAACAGCTAAAAGAGCAATGAAAGTACTGCGAGGTACTGCTGCTTTGTCTCCTAGTGCAGCAATGGTCACTATATGTAACCAAATACCAGACTTGATTAGCAAGATATTTTGATCTTTGAGAAATGGGCGTAGGCCAAATTGATATGGATAAACAAAAAATTACTGAGCTTAGAAACTACCTAAAACAGACGACACCTGAAATACTGCCAGCTGACACTGTGGCTGAAATCCTCATCGATATAAACCCCGAACACGATGTGCCAGAAAGACAAAGGAACAGCATCTTTATCATGTCATCGGATACAACAGATAGACTTTTTCACATGGAAGGTTCCCTAGTAGGAGTTACCCTGGAGGACGTTTTTAAAATTGTAAAACCAAGGATCGAGCCTAACCAGTGGAAACATTTTGCTAACGAACAAGATCAACTACTAGCTAAGTTACTTACAGGACAAAGTAATATTTTGGCAACAATACCTTTTATCTTTAAAAATTCTGAACTCGTGTCAGAAGACTTGCGCGGAAAAGCGTTTCTTGCCCTAATTACTCAGTATAGTTTTGAAAAAGATAGTTTATTGCTTAAAATGCGGTACCATGAAGTCTCTAATCAACTAAAAAAAGCACCTGATGGTAACTACTATATCTATAATAGTAAATCCCGTTCGTAGAGATTATTTCTAATTGCTAACAAATTCTCCATTAACAGGGGATTTAAATAATTACGATTATGACTTGTATCAATCGGATTTAGTATAATTTACCAATACTAAATTAGATTAAGCCTGCGCTACAGTATTACCAAAAATCTTACTTTTCTTTGGTTTGAGCGCTTGATTAGACAGAGATTCGATTAAAATCTTTAGGCGATCTCTCTTTCACTACCCAATACCTCTAATGCAATTAGAGCGAAAGTTTTAAGCGGCGAAAACGATCTGAATAACTCCTCATTACTTCCAAGGCAAACAGGGGAGTTTCTTGAACAGCAAACAGAAAATGCTCTTGGTCTAAAACTGCGATTTTACTGTCGGTTTTGGCTTTAGCTGTCGAGGTTCTCTGGTGGTCTGAATGAAGTAATGCTCCTTGACCAAAGACATCTCCTTGCTTAATTGTCTCGATTACTTTGTCATCGATCAACATCTCTACCTCGCCTTCAATAATTCCATACATTACTTGGCCTTCAGTTCCTTGTTGGAAAATTATTTCTCCAGCAGGAAAAGACTTGATATTAGAACTATTTAGCAGAATTTTAATGGTTTCAATAGGTTTTAACATCTGAATCCAATGTAGCTTAGTTAAAACAATTATACTCCCTTAACTGGACAGTGCGAAGTTCTTTTTCGGAAAAGAAAGATCGAGAAAAAAGACATCCCGATACTCAAGGAGTAGGAAATGTCAGATACTGACTGAGATAATCACAACCAGTCAGTGTAATGAGAGAA
>JASJDR010000287.1 GCA_030065615.1 Xenococcus sp. MO_188.B8
ATCGCCCTAAAGCGCAACAGATCTGCGGACGGGTTTCCACCAAACTAAGCGGCGCAAGCCTCCGCAGGATACTGTTGTAAGACGGGCGGGGCTTTAAACCCATTATCACGAGGGTAAAACGCATTGCACTTAATCTCTTTGATCTCCTCGAATCAAATAGCGTACTTCTTCGAGTAAAACATTAAACCGTTCATCATTTTCAGCTTGTCGTTGTTTAACCAATTCCATCTCTTGCTCAAACTGATCCATTTTTCGTTGATTTTGGGCTGCCACTTGCAACAAAGCTTGGGCTGTTACTCTCAAGCTATCTATGCTATCTCGCATCTCATCTACGCTTGAAGCCAACTCATCCAGCATTTGATCAGTCCAACGTTCAACTGCCATCATTAATTTCCTTAATATTACTCTTATTATCTCCTATATTACAGTGCGATTTCCTTGTAATCGCGACAACAATCACCATTGCGATCGCATGATCGTTAACACTCGATCTCGTTTCCTATTCAGAATTACTAGAAGTGTGATCACGAAGTGCCAGGCTTGCCTGATCGCTAATACGGACTAATCTTCGGAGTATAGCGCGATCGCGCAAAGCGAAACCCTACGCGATCGCATCAAACCCAGATCTATCTATCTTCTGGAATGATCTTTACTCTTAATTCTGCGAACTTTTTTGAGCCTATCAGGCGATAAAGGCTGATTATCTGGGTCAGAGAGAGCATTCGCTTCAATTTCTGCCTCACTCATAGAATTAACTCGTTCTGAATCGGTCAAGTCTTCCAATTTCTTAGCTTCGTCAAGAGTTATCCGAGTAATAGATGTTTCGCTCATATCTAGTTGCCTTACGCGCACTGATTAATCTAATCGCATCACCGCGATAAGTGTAGACGACAGTTAAAATTTGACCGTTAGTTTCGCCAACAGCAATATATCTGCCCTCCCCATAATCATAACGGTTATCTTCAAACTCCACTGTAAAACCACTAAAAATCTGACAAGCTCTAATAAAATCTATGCCATGCTTTTGCAGATTAGATAGTCTTTTCTGTTCATCCCATTCAAACTCAATGCTCAAAATTGCTCCAATTATTCATGAAGGATAAAGCACTAAACATTATAGAAGGCAATCACGAAAATCATTTGCGAGCGTTAACACTTGATTTTGATTTTGTCTTAACTGGTAAGATTCACGCTAGATTGAGAGAAAAATCTACCATGAATATTCGTCAAAGCGCGATCTCGGAAAGTGAAGCACTAGGCGATCGCTAAAAGGGCTAATCTCTAGAGTATAGCGCCTCATCATTATTCATAATTAACTGATCAAAAAAAGCTGCCTCACTGTTAGGTTAAGTTCACTAAATTGTGGAGACTGTGGAGATAGTATGTGATCGCAAATTAAACTAAAAAAATCCCTATCACTTATCACTTATCATTTATTACTTAAATAGTGTCCCCAAAAATAAAATAAAACGACTCCACTAGCAAATCCAACTAAGGAGAATAGAATTACAGTAATCTGAGATAATCTACGAGTATTACCAGCTGCCTGAAAATCCAGCTTAAAGAGTAAAAAAGCGGCTAATAAAATCAAAACTCTGACAAAATAGTGCAATCTCTGCACAATGAGGGTAAAAGCTAATGCTCCAAAAAAAATAGACATCACAGCTTTAGCTTCTGATTTGAGCCAACCACCTAAACCAACGGTTAAAGACTCAATGGGAGTATTCAAGACATTAGCGATCGCAATAATAACAAAAACTGCTAATCCATGAATGACTATAGCAGTGATCGCAGGCTCCATGTCCCAAGACCATAATTGTCCCTTTAAAATAATTTCGTGGGACCAATCTGCATAATGCCAACCTGACACCCCAAAGGTGGCGATTAAAATAATCAGAGAAATCCAGGGAAACTTCTTCAGCCAATTCATTTATTTTTAGGACTAACCCAAGTTTAGGAATTATGAATTAGGAATTGCGAGATTCCTATTCGAAGATATTATCCCGCGAGAACGGAACAAGCGCCCACCTTTGGGAATTAGGGTAAGAAGAGCTTTTAAGAGAAAATTCGGCTAAAAACAAACCCTCAAAAGACTTCTAACCATTGACTTGCCCAAGACAAAAATAAATAACTGACCAGCTTATAGCTTATAGTCCTATTTATGACATTGCTTGAATAATGAAGTCGAAGTAGGGAGCTGTTTCTTTAGCATCTTCCTTACTGAGAAGATCCAAACTAGCATCTTTTAAACAGCGAATTGCATCAACCATTCCTGGTACAGGAACATTCAGAGAATTATACATTTCTCTAACGCCAATCAAACCAATTTTTTCGATTGGCTCCTTGTCCCCAGCTAAAACACCGTAGGTAACTAAGCGCAAATACCAACCAAAGTCTCTAATACACTGATTGTATTGTTTTTGACCATAGGCATTGCCCCCAGGAGAACGGTATTCGGGATGAATTCTGAATAAGCTTTGACCAGCTTTTTGGACAATTTTCTTTTCACTTTCGGCTAGGGTTTCTGCGATCCGAACTCTTTTTTCACCAGTACCTAAAAAATTTTTGATTCCTTCTAATTCCCCACTACTGGGATAACGAAGTTCATCATCTGCCTGGAGAATAACTTGACTAACTACACTCATAATATTGTGATCAATGTAATTTTAATTAACTTCAATAATTTTAGTATCTGATGCCCAGCGCTATTTAGTTAAAATATCTTGCCACTCAGCATCGGATAAAGGTTGCTCTACCAGGTCGATTTGAAACCAATCTTGAGCCGCCAAAATCAAAGTATCTACGATGTTCGCGATCGCTTTTTGCTTTGAATCTGCAATCAATTCTACTAAATTTGCGGGAGGTAATTCGTTAAAAATCTTAACAAAAAGTTGAGAATCGACCGCTAGCATCATCGAGCCATGTTGTAGCAAAGCCTTTCCTCTTCGCAGTTGCGCACTACCAATCGCTTTTTGCCCTTGTTTCGTGATTAAATCCGCCCCTGTTGCGGTGGTAAAACAGTTGTGATGGGCAACATATTCTTTATTGGCTGTTCCATAGTTTAATTCTACACCAAGCGATCGCCAACCGTTAATCAGAAATTGACAGATATGTTTATACACTTCCAATCTTTTACCAGATTTAGCAGAAGTTACCACAGCATAGGTCAAATCTCCTTGATGTAATACTGCCCTTCCGCCAGTATGACGACGGATAATATCTAAGGGTTGATTTTGCCAAGTGAGATCTTGCCAAAATTCGGGATAATCTTTCTGGTGATAACCCAAGGAAATCGCGGCAGGAGTCCAAGTGTAAAACCGTAAAGCAGGAGGATGTTCTCCCTGACCATGTTTAGTAATCAACCAATTATCAACTGCCATCTGTACCTGAGCCGATGCATCCAACAAAGGTATCAAACGCCACTTCTTAGATAATTGATAATTATTCATAAACAACTGATAACTGATAACTGTTTACTGTAATAAGTGTTGATCTGCTTTGGCCATAATTTCTTGTAAGAGAGGAGACAAATTATCATGTAATTTCCCAGAACGAATAAATTCGGCATAGGTATCGGCTTCGATATCTAATAATTGCTCTCGTAATTGCTCGATACTTATAGATCGCAGATTATCATGTTCTTTGTTCATGGTCTCAATTTTGTCTTCAATAGATTCTAATTCCCCTTTAACTAATCCCAATTGGTAACGATAAAATTCTCCATTAATAATTTCGGGAGGAAGTTCATTGTCAATGAGATAATCGACAACTCGCTTTAATGCTACTCGACGAGCTAATAATTCCGAATATTCCTGTCTTAAAGGTTGATCACCAATTAGATCTAGTTTTCCTAACAACCATTTAGTAGACAAACCTTGAACAAGCAGCGTAAATAAAACCACACCAAAAACCGTATCAATAATTTCTTGTCTGCCACTTAATAATGCCGGTACGCTTAAAGCTAGGGCAATTGAAACCGAACCCCTTAACCCACCCCACCAGAGAACAGTTTGTTCCCTGAAGTTGGTTTTAATCGGGCTTACCAAATTACTCAAATTACCCAAGCCGAAGATCGCAATTACTCTAGTCACTAATACAGCTGCGATCGCAACGCAAATTAAATCAAAATTACTACTCAGACTATCAACATTTACTTGATCGCCAATTAGCAAAAAGACGATTGAATTAACAAAAAATGCCAGAAAATCCCAAAATTCAGATACTAACAACCTAGTACGGGGATTCATGCCAATTCTTGAGCCAAAATTGCCCAAAATCATGCCTACGGTCACCACTCCGATTACCCCTGAGCCGCCTAATTCCTCAGTTACCAAATAAGTCCCATAGGCAGAAACCAAAGTTAAAGATTGTTCCACCAAAGGAAGATCGAATCTTTGAGTGAGATAAGAAATGCCAAACCCGACAACACAACCAATCCCCAAACCAATACCCACAAAAGTAAAGAATCGAATAATAGTGGTGGACAAAGAAAACTCCTCAATCCCCAAAGGAATGCCCACCAACAACAGAAACGCTACAACCGCTACGCCGTCATTAAATAAACTTTCTCCTTCCATGAGAATTGTCAAACGTTTACTGGCACCCAACTCGCGAAATAAAGCGACGACAGAAACAGGATCGGTTGCCGATAAACTCGCTCCTACCAATAAAGCAGTAGCTAAAGACAAATCTGTAAACTCCGCCAGCGCAAAGGAAACTCCTAGAACAGAAATAATTACTCCCACAACGGCAAACAGAGTAACAGGTAACAAATTATCCTTAAGAGAGCGCCAACGAATATTCCAAGCAGCTTCAAACAATAAAGGGGGCAAAAAAATCTCTAAAATCAATTCTGGAGAAAGATTCACCAACCGAATATCGACACAAGCTAAAGCTAATCCGACAATTACCAAAAGTAAAGTGTAGGGGATCTGTCTAAACCAGCTAAAAATTCGCGAAATCGTCGCAACACTCAAAGATACTGACAATACAATTAGGAACTGTTCTAGATTGCCCTTAATCGAAAACTCAGCAGCCGAAGCATCTAGGGTCATAAAATTCTCCATAAAATTAAGGAACACCGTCAAGCGGGATATTATCCCATCTAGAGCGGATACAAGGGCAAGCAAGGAAAGAGGAATAGTTTTTCCTTCTCAGGTTAAATTCCAATCCAATCTTAAAGGTCTAGAAATAAAATTTAGCAAATCTCTCTGTACATTTACTTAAAGATTTAATTTAAATATCACAATTGTCGAAAAAAATCGATTAAGATGTTGGGATATATCTTGACTTATATCAACTAAATTCTAAATTAAAAGTCTAAATAAAAAATTATTCACTGTAAGCTATCCAGATATTAGGTATACTAAATGATTAACATTCTACTAGTAGACGACCAAGAACTATTATGTGAAGTTCTTAAAACTTGGTTACAAGAAGAATCGGACTTCAAAGTTGTGGGAGTTGCTAAAAATGGGAAAGAAGGACTATCTAAGATTGAAATGTTACAACCCGATATCGTGCTCATGGATATCGAGATGCCAGAAATGGATGGATTGAACGCAGCGCAGATTATTAGCGATCGCTTTCCTGAAGTTAAAGTCATCTTTTTGAGTGGTCATGAAGAAGATGACTATTTGGGTAAATCTCTCCGCACAGGAGCTAAAGGTTATCTACTCAAAAATACCACAGCTCAAGAACTGGTTACTAGAATTCGCCATGTTTATAACAGCAATAGCTTTGTTACTCCAAGAGAGAATGGTGCGCTGTTAACAGCGATGCAAACTCAACTTGAAGAATTGCTGAACACTTACCAACAGAAATTTCAAGCAGAATTAACAAAGTATCAAGAATATCAAGAATTACAAGATGAGCTCGCTTTAGCTGAAAGATCTATTTTAGAGCACGATTCCAGATTCGTTAAGTTAGAGGAAAAATTAGTCAGAAAGCAAGAAGAAGATTGCAGAAAACTTCAAGCAGATCATCAGTCTAGTTGGGAAGCCGTCCAAAATGAAGTGGCGAAGGTTAGTAATCAGTTAACTGACTATGATGAAGATCATCAGTCTCAAATTAATCAACAAATGGTTAATTTAAAGCAAGATTTAGATGCTCAACTCACTCAAGCCATCAAAAAATTAACAGCTCAAAAAGATGATATGTCGCCCAGTCTCAAACAAATTGAGTCCAAATATCATCAGGAGCTAAAATCAACCATTGATCCGATTTGTATTGCCTTTATGGAAATTGAAGGCATGCTTAAGAATATGCAAGATTCCATCGAATCTCTTGAGCCAAAATATCACCAAAAATTAATCTCGGTTGTTAATCCCATTCGTTCTTCTATGCAAGATTTTGAGGAACAAATTCAAACGATGCGAGCTTGGTTGATTGCCGCTGTTTTAGTTGCCGCAGTATCTATCAGCTTTTCTAGTTGGGCCTTGATCTCAAAAACTTTTAGTTCTGATTCTTCGCTAGAAACCACAGAAGCAAATCGATAATATGAGTAATGAGTAATGAGTAAGAAATAAAAGATAATTCCCTTCCTTCCTCTGCTCTCCATGCTTCCTTGTCTCTTGTATCTTGTCTTCTGACTTCTAACTACAGGCTAACTGTTGCCGATCTATTTTTCCGTTAGGTAAGAGGGGAAAAGACTTGACGATAGAAAGCTGATCGGGAACAGCACGTCTGGGTAATAAATCAAAGCAAGCAGCACGAATATCTTTTGCGGTGCTTTGATTGTCCGACTCTAAAATGCAATAAGCAACTAGTTCTTTTCCTCTTTGGCCTTCTTTCCCGGATACTACCACCGCAGAATCAACTCCAGCAATCGTATTGATTACTTTCTCGACATCAGAAAAGAATACTAATAGTCCATCACGATTGACACTAAAGTCAAAGCGACCTAAAACTTCTATTTCACCATCGCTCGTTATTTTCCCTAAATCCTTAGTAGAAAACCAACCACTATCATCATTAATAGGAATGGCATTGCCTGATTCATCAATATAACCCTCAAAACCATACTGATGTTGACACCAAAGTTTCCCGACATCTTTCATTGCTTCAGGAATTGTCTCATCGATTTGTAAACGTACCTTCACTTTATCTAGGGGTTTGCCGACGCTTGTAGCACGGATTTCTTGGGGGGCATCAGGACTGCCAGCAGCGATCGCACCCATTTCTGTACTACCATATAACTGAACTAAACAACCAAAACGGGATTCATAAGTGGCAAGGGTATTAGGCCGTAAACGATCGCCTGCAGTAATGGTTAAACGATAAAGCCGAGGCGATCTGCGACCTTTATTCAAAGTCTCGCAAAAAATTGGAGTCATAAAAGCCACATTCGGCTCAAATACTCGCTCTCTCTGTAAATATCTCAGTAAATTAGCTTTTTTCTGTAAATCGATCCCTGCTCCTACAGCAATTCCAGGGAGGAAAGCCGCACCCAAACCATACATATGATATAGGGGAACAGGGATAGCAATGCGATCTTCTTGAGTTAAATTTAATCGCTTGACGCAGTTGATAATATTTTGTTTTAAATTCTGATGGGAATGGACAGTAATCTTGGGTTTTCCCGTACTTCCCGAAGTTCGCATATATAACTTAGGTTGATTATGATCTGGCTTGTATAGCGATGGAGCATCGTTTTTAGCAATTTTTAACCAAGGTTCAGGATTTTGTAATGCTGCGATGTCCTGAACTATATTTTCGACAATCAGCTTGTAGTGACAAAAATTAGGAATATCTCCTGCAAAACGAAAAGTAGTAGTTGGTTCTGAGCTTTTTGGTAACAATAAAACACTATAGTTCCCTTCCAGTAAGGATAATAAGACCACGGCGACAGCCAGAGAATTTTCGCATTCTAAAACCACCGCAAATTCTGGAGTTACTCCTCTAGCCGCTAAAAACTTTTGAATAGCTTGAAAGATACCCTCAAGATCTTGATAAGAGCAAGTCAATTGCCCATCGGTTAATATTTGATTGGATAACTCTTCTGAGATCAATTTCATTTTTTTAGAGCTATGGTTTTTTCTCAGGACAAACGCTACCGTGTACACAGAAGCCATGCCTTAACTTATATGTTTGGTTTGACAATGGATCTTGCCCCCTAAATCCCGACCTCTCTAAATCTCTCCTGAAAGGAGAGACTAATGTTGTCTCCCACCTCTCTCTACCTCTCTCCTCAAGGAGAGAGAACATATGGTCTTCCCCTATAGGGGCAGGGCTGTTTCATTATCAAGAAAACATAAGATAATCAAAGATAATGAATATTAAGCACAAAAGGTAAGGATATAACCCAGATTATGACTCATTTCACTAATTGCCCCTTTAATCGAATCAAAGCC
>JASJDR010000288.1 GCA_030065615.1 Xenococcus sp. MO_188.B8
AAATATCATCGAGTTCATCACTACATACATAACTCGCATTAGAGAATTCAATTAATACAATTTCCTATTTATCGCTTTTGTTGGGTTTTACTTCGTGCAACCCAACCTACTATACTGTTTGAATTTTGGTTGATGAATTCACTGTTATCTAATGGTGTTTCATCAATAAACCAACCGACTTCATTAGCATCATGGTAAATCAGAATTGTTCCTGCATTGGGTTTTCCAGAGGAGTCGAATCCTGTTATGGTTGCTTCGGCTAGTTGACCCGTGGGGAGATCAGTGATTTGGAAATCAATGTCTAATTACGTTTCTGGTTGGAGTAAGTCTGACCAGATATTAAGTACCTAAGCAAAATTAATTGTATATTTTGTACCAAAATGTTTTAGAACCTTTTCCACATACTCAACTAAATTATTCCAGCTCAAATATGCTTCTTTTTCAACCCACTCATATTTCATAAATCGCCAAATAATTTCAATCAAGTTAAGTTGGGGAGAATAAGTAGGCAACCAAAAAATTTCTAATTTTTTCTCTTTCCATTCTACTATTTTTTCCTGAAATGCTTTACTTCTATGAATCGGAGCATTGTCTATTACTACTACAGTTCTTTTGTTAATTTTATTGGCGTAGTTATCCAAAAATTTAATGACGATTTCACTGGTTATTTTATTTTCGAATATATAGGATTCCAAATCATTATTTCTATTTAATAACCCAATGACATTTAGACGTTTACTTTTATTGGCTTTAAAGCCTTCTACTCCTGATTTATCTTGCCAACCATAAGGAACATATGGCATCAAACAAAAACCACTTTCGTCTAAATATCTTAAATCTAAGAATCCTTGGTCGTATAATTTTCTTAATGCCTTAAGAAGCTGCTTTTTCCTCTCATAAACTTCTTTGTCTGGCTTTCCTCCCACTCGATTTCTAATTCTTTTCCATTTCATTTTTAGATATTTTATTACTCTTTTTATTGTAGCTTTACTCGTGATAATATCCCATTCTTGCTTGATTCTTTCTTGTACTATTCCTAAATTTTTAGGTGTCTCTTTGACCCAATCTTTAATGGTTTTTTGTTGTTGAGCATTAACAAGTTTTTTTCCACCTCTTCCCTCTCGATTATAAAGCCCAACTAATCCCCAATTTTCCCAATTATTAAACCAATTATAAATTGTGTTTCTACTAACTTGAAAGATTGTCATTAATTCTGATATCTTATATTTTTGATAACTCAATAGAATACAGTGGCTTCTCTGCCTTACTTGATAATATTTACTATCTTTATATATTCTCTTTAAGAGTTTAATCGTATCTTTGGTCAAACCTTTTATATATCTCATTAATCAATTACTTCTTACTTTTGTGACTGGTAATTCTGCAATCTCTACTTGATTCTTTATTATTCTCTAAAACTTATCTCATAATATACAATTAATTTTGCACAAGTACTTAGTTGCACTATTATTGAGTTCGTTAATTATTTGGGGAGAAGAATTATGGATAAAGAAGAATTGCTCAGAAGATATGCTGCTGGAGAGAGAGATTTTAGCGGGATCAAAATGGGTAACGCTGATTTCAGGCAAATCGATCTGAGTGGAGCCGACTTGAGAGAGATTAACTTGAGTAGAGCCAGCTTGAGCAGAGTTAACTTGAGTGGAGCCAACTTGAGTGGAGCCAACTTGAGTAGAGCCAACCTGAGTAATATTCGTTTTATCGGCGATCTCAGAAATGTCATTCTGGAGAGAGCCGATTTGAGAGAAGCCAATCTTTCCGAAGTCGATTTGAGTGGAGCTAACCTCAGAGGGGCTAATCTCCAAGATGCTTTCTTGTTCGGTACTGGATTGATCGAAGCCAACCTCGAAGGGGCTAATTTGGAAAAAACTAATTTGGTCGAAGCTAACCTCGAAGGGGCTTTGGTCAAAGGTTCTAGTATTTATGAGGCTTCTATCGAGGACAGATTCGACATCGTTGACGGAATTTTTGTACCCCGAAGAGAACCTTTGTGGTAAAGAAGCCAACAATGATGCTGAATCAGAACTGTTTACAGGAATTGGTAAAGGGCTAGAATCATCAACCTCAATAACATCTTGAATTGCTTGAGGAACGTTTGATAGAAAATCAAAACCAGCACGATCGCAGATCTGTAGGTTGGGTAGAGGCACGAAACCCAACATTATAAAACTTTAAAACAAAATAACTAATCAAGGGATAAATATCATCGAGTTCATCACTACATACATAACTCGCATTAGAGAATTCAATTAATACAATTTCCTATTTATCGCTTTTGTTGGGTTTTACTTCGTGCAACCCAACCTAATATACTGTTTGAATTTTGGTTGGTGAATTCACTGTTATCTAATGGTGTTTCATCAATAAACCAACCGACTCCATTGGCTGGTCAATCAGAATTGTTCCTGCATTGGGTTTTTCAGAGGAGTCGAATCCTGCGATGTTTGCTTCGGCTAGTTGTCCTTGGGGAAGATCGGTTATTTGGAAATTGAACTTGCGATCGCTTATTGGCACTAGAACTACCGCACTTTATTGCATAACTTGAGGAGGTTTTATTTCAGAATTAGCCCTTGACATAGATGGATTTTATAACCTCAAGCACCTGCTCTAAATTGAGAACCTCACCATATTTACGTTGAATATCACGGAGATTTACTCGATGCGCCTCTTGGTCAACGTCAATCACACAGTCTGCTACTACAATTGTTCGGTAGCCGTATTGCAAAGCATCTACAGCACTGGCGCGAACACATCCACTGGTTGAGACCCCCACAATTATTAATGAGTCAACTCTTTGAGCTGTAAGTGAAGCTGCCAAATGCGTACCAAAGAAGGCGCTCGCATACCTCTTTGAGACAATAATACCCGTGGAATCTGGTGCTACTTGAGGAGGGAATTTAGTCCAGCGTGAGCCTTGAACCAATTGCCGCAGGGTGGGAATCTTCTCGACAAAAATTCCGCCATCGAGACCATTTTCTTGATATTCAACGGTGGTATGAACAATTGGAAGATTATGCTCGCGAAACTCATCCATCAGTATTCGGACGTTTTGGCAAGTAGCTTCAATACCCGGCGTATAGAATGGGCCATCTTGAGCTACGAAGCCCTCAATCAGGTCTACTACCAGTAAAGCCGGATAATTCCCAAAAGCAAGGGAATTACCAAATACGGTCGTATTTTCAACAGTATCGTTTTGCTTCATGGTTAAAACTCTCGCAATAAACGACCGCAGCCATAAACCTTATCGTTAATCCCATTGTCCCTTAAGGCATACCACCATGTAGCCGCGTTGATCGCAATCACTGGTTTACCCAACCACCGCTCGGCTTCATCGGCAAGGCGGAGCATGCTGAGGTTAGTTCCCACCTGGACAAAGGCATCGATTGAATCATCATTCATTTCTAGTAGGGCAGCACGTAACACATCCTCAGGAACTTCGGCGATCGCAACCGCTGTAGGGCATTTCAAACCTTTGAGTTTAACTATATTCATGCCCATTTCCGAGAAGAATCTTCTCACATTTTGATCCGCGATCGGTTGATAGGGAGTAATTACACCGATATTCTTTACGTTAAAGCGTTGTAAGGCTGCCATACAAGAGCGAGAGCCAGTTGCTAGTTTTAGCCCACTATAGTCTTCCAGCCGCTTAACAAAAGCTTTGCTGCCCTCTATCCCACCCCAAAAGGTTTCAGCACTCATGCCCATAACGAGGTAGTCAACTTCAGCAGTTTTAACGCGATCGATTGCCCTAAGAATTTCATCACGAATTTGATCCAAAAGACGGAGCATCGCCTCATCACTACTCAGATTTTGATCGCGGATATGTATCCTCGCGGTATGACTGGTGACACCTGGAACTTCCATGCGGTGAAAATCAGGTTGTACAATCGTATTGGTACTGGGGGCAAGCACACCAAATTTTTTGCGCCATCCCAGAGCGTCTTTACTCATAACTTCTGGCTATCTTCAGAATAGGAATTTGGAGGAATTATAGCTTCGACCCAGTGTTATCTGCCCATCACTTAAGCTAATTTTTACTTCCTCTCCGTGACTTACCCGATGCTGACCTGACGGCACAGCGCGGGCTTCTGAGTAGCCCAAGTTTTATGGACTAGCAGAACTTCCTTGAGGGTACTATTAGTAGTAGATTGACCAAAGGCAGCATCAGCCCAACTTAGTGACAAACCTGATTTTCTTGATTGTCCGTTAGGTAAATAATGCCCTCGCTCATCCTGCTTGGGATTGTTACGCTTCATCAAACCCTTGAGGTTTAACTTTTCGTAGAAGAAAACTTTCTTACCCGTTTTTAGTGGCGCATGGGCAGTATTGTAAGCATGGTATTTTCTGGAACGAGCTATTTGCTGATGTATTTTCGCCTGGCTTTACTCCCTTTTTTCTTGCTAGACTTACGTTTCGATACTTTAGCTAGCTTGGCTTGAGATTTTCTGAATGACTTGCAAGAAGGTAACTTAAACCCTTCTGAGGTAGCCAAATAATCATCTTCATGAAGCACTGCATCCATTCCCATCGAGTTTGACCAGAACTTTTGCTGGCTCTATTCTTATTCTGGGTCGCTACAATTAGACTTTAATTTGAGGAAGAATTAGTGAAGAGAGAAAGTTTAAATCATCCTATTCTCGAACAAAGTTTTGCGCTGATCGATGCTGAAGTAGGAGAGCATAATTTGAGTGCTGACGAATATGCGATCGCTCGAAGGATTATTCATACTACAGCAGATTTTGACTATCTTAATCTACTAGAATGTAGTCCCAACGCGATTGCTTCTGGAATTAAAGCTTTACAAGAAGGGGTACCCATTGTTACTGATGTGACAATGGTTCAACAAGGAATTGCCACCTTAGTGAGTAAAACGTCTCAGAATCCGATTATTGCCGCGATCTCTCAAGCGCCAGTAGCTGCTCCTGGAAAAACCCGCACCGAAACAGGCTTATTAAAATGTTGGGCAGAATATCCAGAAGCGATTTATGTGATTGGTAATGCACCGACAGCATTACTCGCTTTATGCGATCGCATTGACCATAACGCCAAAATTCCTGCTTTAGTAATTGGGGTTCCTGTAGGTTTTGTGGCGGTAGTGGAGTCGAAACAAGCATTGACTAAAGTAAATGTCCCGCAAATTCTAGTTAAAGGAAGAAAAGGCGGTTCTCCTGTCGCAGCAGCAATTGTCAATGCACTGCTAATTTTGGCACAACAATCCTAGCTAGCAACTGTGATCGCATATATCCCATGACAAGGAACACCCTATCCCCTAATTTTCCCTTAAAGCCTAACTCCTATCGAACCTGTAATCTAATTAAACGTCGATAATAGCATCTCTTGCTAACTCAAAAGTACCTGGAACGTCATCATCCAAACGAATAACTGCCACTAACTCACTACCCCCCACAAACACTGCCGCTTCTGCATCAGGTAGACCTGCGGGTACTGCGCCTACTGTATATTCGCCTGCCCCCAAGAAAAGTTTATCTTCTCCTAGAGTAAAATTTTCAACTAAAGCATAGTCTGCATCGCCAGCTTGGTCGTAGTGAATAAAGTTCTGTGTTCCATCTTGTGATCTTCCTCCTATACCAAAAATATCTTGTCCATCACTACCCTGAAATAGATCAATTCCAGTTTCATCTGCAGCCATATAGAGAGCCCCATTTTGATCTGCGGATAATCGTGCACCAGTTAGAATATCAAATCCGTCTCCCGCTCTGAGGGTGTCGTCACCTCCCCGGCCGATGACAATGTCATTACCGTCATCACCGTTTAAGATGTCTGGGCCGCTACTTCCTTTCAGAGTATCATTCCCATCATTGGCGTTGATAATACCACCGCTATTGCCTGTGAGAGTAAGATCGTCATTACCATCATTGCCATTGATGATGTCAAACCCTCCAGTTCCTGTTAAAATATCGTCGCCGTTAGTTCCATTGATAAATGCCATGACTAAAATCTTGCTCCTTAAATAATCTCGTAATTTTGCTGTACAAAAAACTTAATGCGATCGCTTATTACTAAAGTGATTGTTTAAAAGCGAGGTATGATTGATAGATTAAAGCTCTAAACCTGGTTTAATTTATCTACTCTAGAATTCAAAAAGCTTAGATGTGGTAGCTTAGAGCTTTTAGCTACTCGCGAAACGATTTGAAAATTGTACTCTCCTCAAGTCTCACTTTATAAGACAATAAACCTGTAGCGTAATATACGGTTGTATATTTTTTCTTAGTACAGTTGTATAGGTAATTTTTTAAGATGATTTTTTCTTCAATACTGAGCAGTTCAGTTGCTGTTTTACTCTATACAGAACTGTTATTTCTGATTATCTCGATTCGTAAGAGCGATCGCAGGACTTCTTTCATGTTTGTCTTGTGCAGAGAGTTTTGTTATCCAATCGGTACAGTTCATCCGCTAGACGACGCATTAGGGGCAGTGAAAAGATTAGCAGTAATCCTGGTCAAGGGATAGAAGTGCTGCTGGAGTAGTGGATTAAAAGTATTAAGTAGAGGCAAACGGCTGTTCCGTCCCTGCAGAAGTAGCAAGTATCAAGTTAATTTTTTATGACTCTATCTTTACCAATAAAAATAATGATTGTTGACAATCATGCGTTGCTGCGGGAGGGCATTCACTATCTATGTTTGACTACCAGTAATCTTACTTTAGTAGGAGAAGCAGCTAATGGTAAAGATGCCCTAGAACTATGCTATGAATTACAGCCAGATTTGGTGTTAATGGATTTGATGATGCCAGGAATGGATGGCATTGCCACCACAAAAGCGATTCGAGAGCAATGTCCCGAAATAAAAATTCTGATATTGACGAGCTTCATCACCCAGGATTTAGTCCGTCAGGCGATCGCAGCAGGGGCTAATAGCTTTGTTCTTAAAGATGCTTCCACAGAAGAGATCATTAACGCTATCCGCCTCACCTATCACGGTTTAACTATCATGTCCCCTGATGTGACAGAGATTCTCGCAGCTCCACCACCATCAGATGTAATTTTCACCCCTCGGCAACTTCAGGTGCTTAAGCTCATGATACAAGGACTGAATAATACCCAAATCGGTAAAGCACTGAGTATTAGTACTTATACTGCCCGCTTTCACGTCAGTGAAATTCTGAGTAAATTAGGTGTATCAAATCGGACGGAAGCCGTTTCTGTTGCTCTAAGTCGGAAAATAGTTCAAAGTCAAGATATGTGAGGATCAAGTTTTCTTGTATTGATATTTTCTTATTTGAAATAGATTTTGCGACATGAATGATTGTCACCTGTATAATTACTTGAATTTACATAGTAAAGTAAAAGACAATATTAGAAGTAAAAATCATGAAACGACGTGATGCGATAAAAAATCCTAGTAGTATAGCTGTATCGTCTGGGGTAGCTACCTCAATCTTGTCACCCCGCCTTGATATAGCTTTAATTCCAGAAGCGATCGCGTTTTTCTGGGATTATGCTAAAACATTGCTCTAAGCCAGAATCACCCTAATATTCCTCTATAATATCTTTCAATATTGGCTGTTATTCCCCATTAATTTGTACCAAAATATGGCGCTGACGAGAGCCATCTAATTCAAAGAATAAAATTGATTGATAAGTTCCCAATGCTAATTCTCCGTCAACAATCGGGATGATTTCAGTATTGTTTAGAGTCATTGCCATCAGGTGAGAGTGGGCATTTTTTGGTTCATCGGGAGGAACATCCCGTAAATGCAAATCGTTATGTAAATACTTGTCTGTAGGAGGAGCTAATTTTTCAAGATAAACTTGAATATCTTTGAGTAATCTCACCTCATATTCATTAATAGCTAAAGCTGTAGTGGTATGACGCACAAAAACTATGACATGACCATTCTTAATCGAAGTTGCTTCTAAGATTTCTTGGACTTGTGGAGTTATATTGTGGATGTTAATACCCAATTCTGTTTCTAGAGTAATAGTTCTATTGATTATGGTCATAGCAAGGAACGCTCAGATGTATACCGATTTTTGGGGCTCTACCAAACCTATGATGTAAAACTAATTGGAAAAAGCCAAGTTAAAAAACATCTTAGACTAAAATTATCAGCCACTAATCAATAGATAGGCTTATTCGAGAAGTATTGCAACCTAACCCCTTTTACTCACCATTACCTTAGGTAATTTCTGGTAAAGAATATACCATTGACGCTTGCGTAGCTCCGGGATGGGGGCTAAAGAGTGATTGATGAATTAGGATCACTAGTTAATCCTGTCTCTTGGTAAGGGGCTGTCTTTTGAGGAAACCTCAAAAGGAGGACGCGATGTCGGAGGTTGCCTCCGACATTTCAGCCGTCCGTC
>JASJDR010000009.1 GCA_030065615.1 Xenococcus sp. MO_188.B8
TGAATATTTGCCAACTACCAGTGAAACTATGATTTATATCGTCATGATAAATCTTATGTTAAGACGTTTAACTTACAGTTCTCCAACCCCAGTGTCTACCTAGTTATCAATTATCAAACACGCTCTCTAAAGAGTGATTGATGAATTCGTATCGAGATCGCAAAGCTAAACAGTTTTTATTGTACCAAAAATCGCGATCGCTGTATCTCATTAGCGATCGCTAGTTCGAAAAATTGTAGAGCAGCATTGGGATAAATTTAACTGGGAAAGCGATCGCGAAAAATTAGCTACAATAAGCTTAAAGCAGTTAAATATAAGATATTTAATACCTATGTAAGCTGTTAGTGGATTCGTTTCTCGACCAGCATCTAATAATAGTCCTCCCACACTCAAAAGTCCCAATGATGGTATAGCGTTTCTCAGATTAATGAGATACACTTCACTGTTCCCTGTTCCCTGTTCCCTGTTCCCTATTCCCCGTTCCCCAAAGTAGAGCTTTATGTATCTCACTAATTCAAGAATGGCTATAGTTGCTCTCGGGTAATGCGACTGCCGATTGCTGGGTGTGGCGGGTCTAAAATTAGGATGCACATAATGATAATATTCCTTAAATGCTTATTCTTTATTTTTTCCCATAGCAGTACTGATTTATTCTTAAACTTTGTGACTACAAAATCCAAATCTAAATCTAGACCCTCAAAAAAACAACGAGCCTTAGAAATATTATCGATTCTCAAAAGACTCTATCCTGATGCTACTTGTAGTCTGGACTATGTAACTACAGTACAACTATTAGTCGCCACAATTCTCTCTGCTCAATGTACTGATGAAAGAGTCAATAAAGTTACTCCTGCTCTTTTTGCTAAATTTCCTGATGCGCCTTCCTTAGCAGGTGCAGATCGCGAAGAATTAGAAAACTTGATTCGCTCTACTGGTTTTTATCGTAATAAAGCCAAAAATATTCAGGGTGCTTGCCACAAAATTGTCACTGAATTCGATAACAAAGTACCACAAACAATGTCAGAATTGTTGCAATTACCAGGAGTTGCTCGTAAGACTGCTAATGTAGTTCTCGCTCATGGTTATGGCATCCTTGAAGGTGTAACAGTCGATACTCATGTCAAACGGATCAGCAAGAGATTGGGACTAACTAAAAATGATAATCCTCTAAAAATAGAACGGGATTTAATGCGAGTTTTACCACAACCTGATTGGGAAAATTATTCAATTCGGATTATTTATCATGGTCGAGCAGTGTGTAAAGCTCGCAAACCTAATTGTGATAAATGTCAGTTAGCTCTTCTTTGTCCTTCTGTGAAAGCTGAGGGCTGAAGGAAAATCCTGAGGACTTCAATCTGTAGGCTGTGTAGAGGTATAAAACCCAACACAATACAAAAACTACATAAGGCTTGCTGAAAAATTATCAGCCTATTTTAATAGTAATTTAAATTAACAGTAATTTTAAGAAGAAACTCCAGAACTAAGGAATGAGAATTAAATAAAGTGTCAAACTTTTTTTTGATAATTCACATTATAGAGAGCTTAGGCAATGTAACTTTTGTAGATAGATAATAAAATCCTCATTCCTAAAGCAACTGTTAGCCAAATCTCCTTGTTTAAGTATTGCTTATGAACTAAAAAAAAATTAAGAGCTATCTATAAAACAAGTACCACCATAAAAATTGCCTAATTTTCTCTTGCAAAGTCAACACTTCACCATGATCCTGATTGACTTTCAATAACTGAAAATTGGTGAAAAATCAAAATTCAAGACTGAGGAATTTCGATTGAGATTAGATTAAGACTGTAACTATCAAATTACCGATAGTATTTAAGATTAAGAAAAATTAAATTCAAGCTCCATAGACAAACTAATTTTTCATAATAATGATCAGAGATATGAATTGAGGAGTGATTTTGATGTCATCATCATAAATTGTTTAATAAAAATTGGTTGGTGATTAAAATGTTAAAAGCAGCTAAACTGACGATTCTTTTTTCCTTAGGAAGTTGGCTCTTTTCTTCCCAAGTAGCAGTACTTGCTAATACTGCCTCCAAATCACCAGAGATTTACCAAAAAGCTAGAGAAGAACTACCAGAAGACGTTTATTCTACTTATCGCATTGTAGAACGCATTGCCAGAGCTAACAGAATAGATAATGCTCCTTGGAGAGTTGTAACTGTTCCGGAATATCAGATCAATGCTTTTGCTACAGAGGCTAATCTTATTGCTTTATATAATGGTATTCTCGATCAGCTAGCCGGTGATGCCTCTGCTCTTGCTTGTGTCATCGGACATGAAATGGCTCATCATACTGAGCGTCACATTGCTTTAAGTCCAGCAAAAGAAGCAGAAATCAGAGCCCAAATTGCTGAAGAAGCTGAAGCTGAAGTAACAGCAGAAGCGGAAGATGCTCAAGCAGACGCTACGGGAGCTGCTGTAGGAAGTGCCGTCATTCGCAGTGGAGGAGGTTTTCTCGGCGGTATTGGTGGTCTAGTTGGTAATACTGGCGGAGCTGTTTTAGAAAATGAAAGTCGTCAACGTATAAGTCGAGCGCAAGAACGCATAGCGGAAATTATTGCCCTCAAAGAACAAGAACTAAATGAAAGTCTTGCTGACAATAGCCGTAAATATGAATTTGAAGCTGATCAACTTGGTTATCAATATATGGCTAGAGCTGGTTTTGAAGCAGAAGGTTGCTTGAGAATGCTGGGTGTTTTAGGGCGAACCCCAGGAGCTGAGTTTGATACTACACATCCTGCCATACCTAAGCGAATTGAAACACTTAAAGACTTAATGAAAGACTATCCTGCTGAAAATTTAGCTCAAGAGGGAGAGGCGCAATTAGCAATTAGTCAACCGCTCACTTACGATTTATCAAAAGATGGTGAGTCTTTAAGGATCAATTCTCACCGTGGTGGTTCCAGCGCAGATGATCTTGAACAGATGTTTGATCGGTAAATAGGTCTTGATAATTATCGTAAATTGTTGTGATTTAGCGATCGCCCAGGGGAACTAGGGAGATCGCTTTATTGAATCTTCGTAAATGTAGAAAAGTTAATTGGTCACAACTCATGGAGATAAGATCGCTATCATGTCTGTAGGCGATCGCTTTCTAGTAATAAGCAGCAGACAGCTACAAATAGACATTATCAAATAAAAGAATCATATACTTGGTAAAATCTAGCACAGGTATGTTTGTCTTCCCCTAAAATACTAAACTAAACCTACAATAGGGAACCATGCACGATAAGGAACTTTAGGAGACCCCAAGTTACCCCATACTACGGTATTCCTTCTATATTTTTGGTAGTTTTTTACTGGTGAAGAAAAGCGAAAAGTGCGTCTTCGAAGGGGGTTGATCTCGAGATCATCTAAGCTCCCAACAAAAGAGGTTGAATTACCGCTGCTAATCCTCTGAGCGCCTAGAGCGCCACCTACTAATTTCTCTGAATCATTAAATGAGATTTCTTCGAATATATCGAGATTTTTTATTTCTAACGCAGATTTAGTATCCATGTAATAATCTGATTGATTACAACGACAACACTTAGATTCTAGAATCAGAGAAGCTACAAAGAGGCAACATCGATAAAGATTGTTACAAAGAGACAACATCTGTAAATATTGTTACACATTCCGAAATGATCATATTTCCAGATAAAATACCTGAAAGCTGCATAAATTAATGGTTTTCAGTCCTAAGTATTGTACCAATTAACCCTTCTGAGAATTAGACCTCTCAAGCCATCAAAAATTCTCAGGTAATAACTAATGAATGGGACACACTGTTAACTAATTACGACACATTAGAATCGCGATCGCTTTTTTGATTCGCGATCACCAGAAAAGAACTTAGATTGTCAATCAGGTTCGGGGATTTGCGCTTGGGTAGTCCCTGCAACATTCCCCACACTTCCCTCTCCTTCTCAATCTTCGACATAGGATTGATAATTGCCAGAGCTAATATCGACAAAAGTTGTATCTCTGATTCCGCAGAAAAAAAATAGAGACTCAATGAATTAATTTAAAAGCTGAAAATACAGTTTCGGATCTCCTATATTGAACTAATTTAAAAGATTTTAGCTGATATACCGCGATCGCCAATGTAAATCACAACAGTCGAGTTCTATCTTTATCAACTTTTTGCGACAGAATCTAAAGAGTTAAAGCCTGTCCAACAACAAGTTAAACGATCAGTTCCCTCAGAATGAGCCATAGCTCTGCCCTGCATAGCCAGAAGATGTCGTCGTCTGGGTTGTATTCTCTCCAGGTTGCCACTCTACAGGTTCAGACGCGTTTTCAGGACGTCGAATACATTTCCATTCAAAGGTCGTGTCAGGTGGTAAATTATCGATCACACCTGTCCATACTGGAGCTGAGGGGCCTGGACCGCTGTGTCCTGCAGGTGGATTCGAGATGTATTCGTAATAAATACTGGGATCGAGACGTATTGCCTGCGCCGGGTCCCAGTTGCCGAGAGCTGGGATGCTGCCGACCGCATAGATACTTTGGCCTGACTCGGTAAAACCGCGATCGCAAACAAAGTTTACTGAAGTTGTCGGAGCAACGGATTCTAGCTCGAAGGAAAATACTTTTTGGGGACCATACACATCCATCTCATCTGACTTCGCGATTATGCGACCGTTGCCAGCGTTATACCAACCGCTGCTAGCTGATTCAAAAGCTGCTTCAGAGGAAAGTTCTGGAATCAGACTGCCATTAAACTGCACCTCCGTTGCCACCTTACTATCGGCAATTAGTTCGACCATAATTGATCGATTGTTGACTGCACCAGAGAAAGGACCCTCGCCATTAACATCCACGGCAGGAGCAATAGTTACACTAGCGGCATTTCCCTCCTGCTGCTGTTGAATCTCTGTTGTTCGGTGATGGTACTCGGGTCGGCCGTCTTCAGTGTAGTTGAGCGTCAAACCATCATCTTCGTAGAGTGTAAAACTAGAGGATGTTGGATCTGCGTAAACACGCAGCACCAATTCATTAGGAGGTGCAGCACCATCGATGCGATGGCCAAAGGCATCTTTTGTCTGGTCATCCACAGGCATTAAGGGCAAAATTGCTCCTGCTCGGACAAAGGCAGGTAGTCGAAGAATCCTATCCCGATAAACAGGAATATTTTCTATCGTTTCTCCAGTGCTAGTTATCCATTCATTAGTGTAATAATCAATCCAGGTGCCTTCTGGTAAGTAGATATCCCGTTCGTATTCTCCGTGGCGGGCAACTACCCCAACCAAAATATCTCGACCAATCATCTTCTGATGCCCCATTTCCCGTAAGTTGGAATCATTTTGAAAATAGAAGACTGGTGGCGGGATAACCGGTTCACCTTGCAGATGCGCTCGGTAGGCCAATGAATAGTAGTATGGCATCAGTTCATAGCGCTGTCGGGTATTCGCCAAATTGCTCTCAATTTCACCTACTAAATGAGGAGAAGTATCATAGGGGGGATTGACTATAACAAATTCATTATCAGTGTGAGGTCGAACGGGTACATCCAACCAAGCACCATTGGCAAACCACTGAGTGTACATCTCTTTTTCATAGCCGCGATAAGACCCCTGCTTATCGTTATAGGGCAACACCTCACGCCGAAAACCACCAATGTCAGAACCATAAAAATCAATACCGGAAAAAGACATATGCATTTGGGCATTGAAGTGAGTAGCCAGTGAATCTAGATTAGAGGCAATATCACCAGACCACATAGCAGTTCCGTAGCGTTGTGTTCCTGCTGCTCCTGAGCGAGTCACGATAAAGGGACGGGGGTTGGTTATGCCCAGGTCGTCAGTTTGACCTTGATTTGCCACATATCCTTCCCAAATAGAGCGATTCCAAAGTAAATTATAGAGATTGTGGACATCTGAATGTTCATTTTTTAGCCCAACAACAGTATTTTCAACTCCTTCGTAGCAAGCGCTTTCATCAAGGGTTTCAGGCTCTCCCAAATCGGTCCAATGACTGTTAATCCCGAGTTTTACTAAGTTGGGGAAACGGCGGTTGTCATGAATCCATTGTCCTGCTTTTGGGTCAGACCAGTCGATCATACGACCAACACCCCAGAAGGCAGTCTTGCCATCTTCAAAAAGTCCAATGTCTGTGACAGAATTAGTTTGATTGTTGGCATTACAGATACCATTGGTGCGTTCGTAAACTGAAAGTTCATCAGGCATTTCTTCAAAAGTAAAAATGGTATTTGCCAGGTAAGATTCTTCAATTGCAGTTAACCTGATATGGTCATTGGCATAATCTTGTATTCTGCTTTCTGGGTTTGGAAATAAATAACCATTATTTTCTACCTGGGCGTCCTGATCTTCATCCCAATTTAAGCGACCCATATTGCTTTCTTTAGGATCATCTGGATCAACTCCTCCAAACCAATTCAGATCGAGTACGAACCCATCTACTGGAAATGGAAATCGCTTGCTGCGCAAACCGTTCAGAAGATCATCAATTTGATCCCAGTTGTCGTAGCCAAATTCTGAAACCCAAAGCCCCAGAGATTTACGGGGCGGAACTGGAGGGCGACCCGTGAGTTCTAGGTAGTCGGCTCTCAAGTCAGGGAGATCTGGCCCACTCATAATGTAAAAGCGCAGCTGGTCACCAAACATCTGCGCTGTCCAAGACGTACCTGTAAAATCCCAGTTTTGCCTATAGACATTGTCTAGAAATAATGCATAGTTAAGATTGTCGGGACCAACGGCATAGTAAACGGGGATTTGTACGTTACCTACTGCCGCATTTTGAAAGCCCTGGAAGCCGTTACCGAATTGTAATCCCTCCCTAGAGCCGAGAGCAGTCCAGTCGCCATCAGCCGATCCGAGATTTTTGAAAGCCTGTCCCAGTCCATAAACATGCTCCATTGAATTAGGTGCAATCTCTAATTTTTTGAGTGGTTGCTCTAGATCAACTGGGCAGATGCTTGTCAGAGTCGCGTTTTGTCTTGTCTTGTCGTTAACTGTTAGGCATAGTGTCTCTGGATTTACCTCTAAGCGAAGATCTGTGGTTTCTAGTGTATTGCCATTCTGATTCACTGAAGATGGCCCAGGATAATTTTGCTTGAAAACCATCGGTGAACTGTAGAGTGGCTGACTTGTAGAGGGTCCTTCACCAATCGCCGAGGTTTCTACATGCACCAGATCGTCATCTAGTATCTCGATTACAAGATAAGCTGCATCAGTTTGGAATTTGGTGCGAAAAACCTCAGAGCGGGCAGCAGACGAGACAGCTAGTAGCATAGATATCGAGATCGCGGAGCGAGACAGGTAACTCATCATGGTTAATGTTCTAGACATTTTGTTTTACATCAAAAAAAATGCTGTTATGGGTGATTTATCTCTTGCAGAAACTAAGCCGTAATTTTAGAGTCAATTTGCTATCTTGATTGTAGTGAATTATACATGATTTCGCGAAAACCTCTTTTCCGTTACCATTCGCGAATTATCTGATGAAGAAGCATTCTAACTTGTATGTATCTACGAAAAATAACTAGCAAACTTGATGTTCACTAGCTTATCACTTTCTATTCTTCATAATCGCTAGTAATATCAACTTCCAGAGTATCTTCATCTACTCGAATGTACAGAATATTAGGGCGACAACATATTTGACAGTCTTCGACATAGGATTGATAATTGCCAGAGCTAATATCGACAAAAGTTGTATTCACTTCTCCACAAAAAGCACAATAATACTCTGAAGTTGTCAGCATATACAATTGGTTACGGTTAATAGTTACTAATCAATTAATAACTGTTTACTTTCTTGGTGCGCGACGCGAAGCTAGTCCTTTAGGGCGTCTCTTGGTGGGCAAGCGCCTTTCGGCGGCGCAAGGGAATGCTGACCGCAGGGTCGCACCACATAACAAATCAAGCGGGTGTAAAGATATGGCATTAGTAGTTCAAAAATATGGTGGAACTTCTGTTGGCTCTGTAGAACGTATTCAAGCAGTTGCCCAACGAATTAAAACAAATGTCCAGCAGGGTAATAGTCTGGTGGTTGTCGTCTCAGCAATGGGAAAAAGTACTGACACCCTAGTTAACTTAGCACAGCAAATTTCCTCTAATCCTTCCCGTCGTGAAATGGATATGCTGCTCTCGACAGGAGAACAAGTCTCGATCGCGCTGTTAAGTATGGCATTGCACGAATTGGGACAACCTGCCATTTCTTTGACAGGGGCTCAGGTGGGGATTGTTACCGAAGCAGCCCATTCTCGGGCCAGGATTTTAGAAATTGATACCAAACGTTTATCAAGACATCTTAATCAAGGAGAAGTGGTAGTAGTTGCTGGTTTCCAAGGTGTTACTTGTCGTCAAGATCTTGAAATTACTACTTTAGGTAGAGGAGGCTCGGATACGTCTGCTGTAGCTTTAGCTGTTTCGTTAAAGGCTAACCGTTGCGAAATATATACCGATGTGCCAGGAATTCTCACCACCGATCCTCGCTTAGTCCCCGAAGCTCAATTAATGGCAGAAATTACCGCCGATGAGATGTTGGAGTTAGCAAGTTTAGGCGCTAAAGTTTTACATCCACGCGCTGTGGAAATCGCCCGTAACTTTGGCATGCCTTTAGTGGTGTTATCGAGTTGGAGTGATGACCCAGGTACTAAAGTAACTAGTCCTCTTCCTAAGCCGCGATCACTAGACGGCTTGGAAATTACTAAAGCCGTAGATGGAGTGGAAATCGATACCAATCAAGCAAAATTAGCTTTGTTAAGAATTCCCGATCGTCCAGGAGTAGCAGCTAATTTATTTAATGCCATTGCCGAACAACAGTTAGATGTGGATCTGATTATTCAATCGATTCATGAAGCCAACACCAATGATATCGCTTTTACTGTCGCTCAAGATGCTTTACAAAAAGCTGAAGCTGTAGCTCATGCGATCGCCCCTGCGTTGCGTCACAACCCCAAATCGACGGAAGAAGCAGAAGTCATGATCGATAACAAAATCGCTAAGATTGCCATTGCCGGTGCGGGCATGATTGGGCGTCCTGGGATTGCAGCTCAAATGTTTAGAACTTTAGCGAGGGCAGGGGTTAATATTCAGATGATCTCTACTTCAGAGGTCAAGGTAAGCTGTGTTATCGACCAAGCTCAATGCGATCTTGCTTCCCACGCTCTCTGTAAAGCTTTTGAAATTGACAGTTCAACTCTGCCAATAACTACTTCTAGCAGCTCTTCTGAAGTTCCTGCCGTTAGAGGTGTGGCTCTAGATCGCGATCAAGCCTGTTTAGCAATTGTTCATGTCCCAGATCGTCCCGGAATAGCAGCTCAGATTTTTGGACTGCTTGCCGACAAAAATATTAGTGTCGATACGATTATTCAATCCCAACGCTCCCGTATTATTAACGAGCTTGCCACTCGCGATATTGCCTTTACTGTAGCCCAAGATGATGCTCAAATTGCTGCAGCAGCTCTTAATGAATTAGCCCCAGATATTGGTTGTGGAGAAATCACTGTTGATACCGCGATCGCGAAAGTGAGTATTGTGGGAGCTGGCATGGTGAGGAATCCAGGGGTTGCTGCCCAATTTTTCTCTGCTTTAGCCGCGGAAAACATTAATATTCAAATGATTACAACTTCGGAAATCAAAATTAGTTGTGTGGTCGCTGAAAATCAAGGAGTTAAAGCTTTACAAGTAGTCCATACTGCCTTTGGATTATCAAAAAAAGTATGAATGATGAATTATCTAAGGATGAGGACAAGGATTAAAACAATTTGAAGAATATTGTTATCTGTGACATCTTGTAAAGCTAATCCTTTACATTTTCGCCACAAGATTTCATCTATTTTTTATTAAGTTATCTGTGAAATCCCCTCATCTTATTAGTTAGGACAATAGGTATTTTACAGGTTGTACAAAACCAAAGACAGTCATATGATTAAATACATATGAGCTTCGTTTAATTTATAGTGGCTCTGAAAAAAATATCTATTGCGTAACTCCTAGAAATAAATAAAATCTTTTAAAAATGCATATCGAACATTTAAGCATTATCAATGATTACCTAGTTGCTGTCTATTTCACTCCCTATTTGGGTTGGAGATATAGTGTTGTTTTACATGACGGTAGTACCTACCAGCCATATGATCTTTATATAACCTCTCAAGAAGCTTATGAGGTAGTCAAGAACATTCTGGATTTAGTTATATCTTGCGATCTCTAAAAACTAATGGAGGTAAGGGTAAATAAGGCTGACGTTATATAGTTATAACTTGACCCCTGATGACGGTACTTGAACGCTTTGACGGCAGGTCAAACTCACAAAATCATTAACATTTGAAGGAGATGGCAACCCAGAAAAAAATTTATGTGGGATGTCAGAAATTAGTTAGTTCAAGCATAATTAAGAACTTATCTGTCATCCCTCGAAATTCTTTTGTAAAATTTAAGAGAACAGCGTTATTCTTAAATCTTAATTAAGAGTTTATTCGTAAAGATAATCTTAAGAGAGAAAAAGCTCACAAAGCGCGGACTATAAACTAGCCGTTGTTGAATGAATCTTTTCCCATAATCCGTTTCTCCCAAATTGCCGCATCAACTAGAAAGCCTTATTGAGATTGATTTAAGCGATGTCGGGAATCGGAGGTGATTAAACTTTTGTTGCTAGCTCTAGAAGTGGAAAGATTTAATTAAAGTGTGATCACCTGTTTTCATTTTTTTTTTGATTCTAGATTAATTTGAAATTGACTTAGCAAACTATATATCAAGGGAGAGAGAACAATCCCCATAGCTATGACAAAAATCAAACCGCTGAAGAGTGCATAGAGAGAGGCAAATACTTTAGCACCAGTAGTTGATGGAGTACTAATAGGGCCCATTCCACTGAGAATCATTGAGGCTTCGACTAGAGCATCGAGCCAACTCAAACCTGCTGTCCAATGATAGCCGATAATACCCAGGATCAGTCCTAAAAAGATCAAAAGTGCAGATAACCCTACATAACCTAAAAACCTACGAATAAAGATGGCAATTGAGCTGGTTTGCTTTGTTGAAGTGCGAGCTTGCAGCTTAATTAGATCGAATCTATCGGGACTGATGAAAAGCATGACAGTTCCACAGAAAACTAGTCCGTATCCGAGCAGATTTCTTAACTCCATCTCACCATAGTTAATTAGAGTATATACTTACATTTTAATCTACCGTCTGTCTTTCAAATATGAAAAATCAAGACTCATTAACAGAATATGACTCAGTGGTCGGAATTAAACCTTGCCTAGATCTGTACTAAAGCTAATGGAAAGATGCAAGAGCTTAGTTAAAAATTTTGAGAGAACATTAAGCCATGCCACCAAGATCAATCTTTGTTTTCTTCGACTTATGCTTAAAAGATTAGCGCTTAACTAGATCTTAAATGGGTTCTATATGGTTTTTTGGTGCGTTATGGTGGATTATGGCATTTCATTTTGTTTCATAGATTATCTTCACCTAACGCACCCTACAATATCGGCGATCACTAGTTAACGCGGGCGTAAACTTTTCTGGCCCAAGTTTGAACTGGTTCGGCGAATAAAGAATGATAATCTCGTAACTCTCTAGTAGCCATCCCAAATTCACTGGCTTCTTCAAACAATTCTTTAAGCGATCTTATTGCCAGTTGCGCTGCACCAGGGGAATGAGGAGTAACTGCTAGTAAAGCTTCTAGCTTGGCGCGAACGCTTTTTAAGTTATCTGAAGTCATTTCTGATTCTAAGTCGCAAGATCTTACACCTTGAGAAACTTCTTCTTCCAATAATTGACTTTGTGGGGGAAGATAGGTGTGAGTTTTGGCATCATAAGCTAAAACTTCTCCTGTTTCAATTTCGTAAATCCAGCCATAGATGTTTAACTTACCCTGATGTATCTTAGCTCTGACCATGGGATAGGTTTTAAGATTTTCAATCTGGATTAAAACATTCTCGGCCACTAAGGTCTCAATCAATTCTTCGCCAGATTGGTGAGGATAGTTGTCCAGTACCAATCGCCGAGTTGATTCGGCATGTTTTAACCAGTCATAAACTAAGGGCATATCTGCTTGCAGTTTATTTAGCTTTAGCAATCCTTTCATGGCTCCACAGTGAGAATGTCCACAAATAATTACTTGCTCTATTCCCAAAGCGGTTATGGCATATTCTATAGTACCGCCTTCACCACCATTCGCAGCCCCAAAAGGAGGAACAATGTTGCCAGCATTGCGAATGACAAATAATTCTCCCACATCGGTGTTAGTGATTAGATTGGGGGCTACTCTAGAGTCAGAGCAGGTAATGAAGAGAACTCGTGGTTTTTGCCCATGAGAAAGCTGCTCTAGAAGCTCCTGATGATCATGAACATAAGTTCTTCTAAATTCATCTAAACCGCGAATTAGCTTTTTCATTACAATAATCTCTGCTGAAGGTATCTAAACTTATACTTCCCATTATCGGACTAAATGGGAATATTATTGTGATCTTTACTGCTAATTTTGTACTGTGAGATATTCTTCAATTTTTTTGACCTTCATTTCTCTGGGATGCCTTTGATCATGCTCTCACTCTTCATAATCAGGTTTTTTTTACTCACAAATAAACAAAGCGTAAAGCCCATGCTAGATTAATGATGAGTAGTGATTCTACAGAGGCATGCCAAAAAAAAATTCGTGAGTTGAAGGCAATGCTCCAGAAGGTTGGCTTTTCTCACTATCCTGGAAAGGGAAGCCATACCAAATGGCTACATCCACTCTACCTCGGTCGAATAACCCTTTCAGGGAAAGATGGTAGTGATGCCAAACCATACCAAGAAAAGGAAGGAATTAAGGCTATACAGATAGTTGAAAGCAAAGGAGGTAATCAGAAGTGACAGCACTACGATATCAAATGGTTATTATTTGGTCTGATGAGGATAATTGTTATCTCGTTCACTTTCCTGACTTTCCTGAACAGAAGTATCGAACACATGGGGAAACTTATGAGGAAGCAGCAAGAAACGGTCAATACGTTCTTGAACTTCTACTTGAAAAAGACGGCTTACCATTACCTGAGCCTATTTCTGAGTTTGAAGTCGCTTAACAGAGAGCACTTGTCAAGGAGAAAAATAATTGCCCACAGCAGCACAAGCTAAACAAGCAGTAATCCTAGCTCAGTATTTGAGCAATGGATTCCGTCCCATATATCTGTTTCGATACAATCCTAGCGAAAAGTATATCTATATCATTGCTGGGGAATCAGAAAGTATCGAAATTGTAATTTTTGAAGATGGAAAATGGAGGTTTATTGATGACTAATTTAAAGGAAATGACTCGTAAAGAATTAAAACAATATATCTTAGAAAACAGAAATAATAAAGAATTAGTAGATGCAGCAATTCAAGAAAGTCTTTCTCGTCCAGGTTGGACTACAGTATCAGCAGATACTCCCTTGGAAGAACAAGAACTTATTCTTAAAAATGCCCTCAAACAAGATCAATAAAACTTCTCTTCTATTAGAACAAAAATTAAACTTCAGCCTACCAAGTTTTCTCAATAAGTTTGCGTTCAGATTCTTGTTGGTCTAGTGCTAAAAATAGCTCTTCAGCATTCAATATTAGAGCTTCATTTGTCAAGGGTGGAAAATCAGAACCGGCTAATCTCCTCAAGATTTGCAGAGCGATTTCAATCTGTTCCGTATTAGGCAACTGATCAAAAGTTTTAAGAATTTCTTGAGCTAAGACAGTCATAGTTTCCAACGGGATAGCTGTCTAAACCTTAACACATAAGATGTCTGTCTGTTAATAGTTGTTATCTGGTTTTTTGGTGCGTTACGGTGAATTATTATATTTCGTTTATTTCATAAATTATCGTCACCTAACGCACCCTACAAGATCAGCGATCACTTGACTACTTAATTATAAAGAAATTTTCTACCTAACTATAAATTATACGGAAACTTTCTAGATATCGACCCTGTTTATAACAAATTAAAGAATTTTTCCGTATATTCACTCCATTTGAAGAATTTCTCACTCCTAAACGCAGTCAAAGAAAATGTCGCTGCATCTACTCAGAATCAAGCTTTAAATGCAATTTTATTTTTGTATAAGGAAGTTCTCAAGCAAGAGTTAGTTTTACAAGTTAATGCATTACGAGCCAAAAGAAGTAAATATCTGCCAACAGTCTTAACTAAAGAAGAAGTTTTCGCCATTATTAATAATTTATCTGGTATTTACCAGCTTATAGTCAAATTACTTTATGGTACTGGGTTGCGGCAAACCGAATGTTTGCAACTGCGTGTCAAAGATCTTGATTTTGCTCAAAAACAATTAATCGTTAGAGATGCTAAGGGAAAAGAAAGTCGAGTCACGATGTTGCCGACAAGTCTGATAGAAGAGTTGCAATTTCATTTACAGATTGTTAAGCGTCAACATCAGCAGGATTTAGAAAAGGGATATGATTCGGTTTATTTACCGTTTGCTTTGGAGAGAAAATATATAAATGCAGATCGCGAATGGATTTGGCAATTTGTATTTCCTTCAAATAGAATTTCTCAAGATCCTCGTAGTAAAATTGTTCGCCGTCATCATTTACATGAAAGCAGATTACAAAAAGCTTTGAAGAAAGCAGTGAAAACAACAAAAATCACTAAAAGAGTAAGTTGTCATACTTTTCGCCATAGTTTTGCTACTCAGTTGCTACAAGATGGCTATGAAATTCGGATAGTTCAGGAATTACTAGGACATAAAGATGTGAAAATAACTATGATTTATACTCATGTTTTAAATCGCGGTGGCAGAGGAGTGAGAAATCCTCTAGATCCTTGAATTAGCTTAGACAAACTACTCGCTATTCTTGTAAAATTTCCAATTAGCTCACTTTAAGAAATTGATACCTCTTACCCGTGACCCATTACTCAATCTACAAGCCTAAAATTAATCTAGCGATATTAAAGTAAATCAAAACACCCAAAACATCAACTGCTGTAGTAATAAAAGGTGCAGACATCAGAGCAGGATCGAGTCCGAGCGCGCGAAATAAAAAGGGTAAAGCAGAACCTGCTACCGAAGCCAATAAAGAAATCGCAATTAAACTAGTCCCTACAGAGATAGCAACATGTATACTTTCTTGTAAAAAGAAAAAAGCCCATAAAGTAGCGACAAACCCCAAAATAGTACCCAATAAAATTCCCGCTAAAGCTTCCCGAAATACTACGGCTCCTGCGCCCATATCAACGATTTCATCGGTATTTAACCCTCGAATAACAACGGTTGAGGATTGAGCTCCTACATTACCTCCTGTACCAGTTAATAAGGGCATAAAAGCAGCCAAGGTGACTACTTGTGACAACAAACTTTCTTGGGATTTAATAATACTTGTCGTAACACTATTAGTTAAAAGTAAAACAAAGAGCCAGACGACTCTTCTGCGAGCTACAGTAATTAAATTAGTTTGAAAATAATCATGATCGCCATCGGATTGCACCCCACCTAAAGCATAGATATCTTCGGTTGCTTCTTGTTCGATAATGTCAATCACATCATCTACTGTGACAATCCCCACTAAACGTTCTTCCGAATCTACAACTGGCACCGCAAAAAAATCATAACGTTGAATAGAGCGAGCCACCTCTTCTTGATCCGTATCTGTATGCACCGAAACTACATCCCGAGTCATAATTTCTCCTAAAGTAATTTCGGCTGGAGAAAGAACTAAATCTCTTAAAGAGACAATTCCTGTTAAGTGTCTAGAAGCATCAGTGACATACAAATAGTAAATAATTTCCGAAGCATTGGCCAAATTCCTGATGGCGGCTAAAGCTTCGTTGATCGTTACCGTTTCTTTCAAAGAGATATACTCGGGAGTCATAATTCGACCCGCAGTATCCTCTTCGTAACCTAGTAACAGAGCGGTTGCTTTCCGTTCTCCAGGACTGAGTTGTGACAATAAACGACGCACAACTTTTGCTGGCAGTTCATCAAAAAGTTTTGCCCGGTCATCGGGAGACATCTTATCGACAATATCAATTACTTCTTGACGTTTGAATTCCTCAATTAAAGATTGTTGTACCGAAGAATCTAGATATTCATAAACATCGATCGCTTCAGCTTTAGATAAGAGACGAAAAGCAATCACCTGCTTTGATTCAGGTAACCCTTCAATGGCTTCAGCAATATCTACTGCTTGTACAGGTAAGAGAAGATCTTTTGCTCCCTCTAAATTACCGCGATCAAGAAAAAGCTCCAATTGGGAACGCACTAATTGTCGCAATTCATTATGCTTAACAACATTTGCTGTCATAAACCTCCCCTTCCTAATCTCTCTTAGTTAACCAAACTTTTTCTTGGCGTTTCATATTATTTAACATTGTTTTCTATCTTCCCATTCTTTGTTAGATTATGCTGTGCTATCGTACTAGAAAAAGATATTCGATTCGGTACAGCAATTGTTTCAGTTTAGTTATATAATTTCGGCTTTCTGGTTGGCAAGGTTGTTCCCGAACTGTTTTATCTCTGATAAATAATTCCAAACCAGGAGACAACCAATGTCAATTTATGTAGGTAATATTCCTTATCAAGTCAATGAGGAAGATCTATCCGGTGTTTTCGCAGACTATGGAACTGTTAAACGTGTTTATCTTCCTACGGATCGCGAAACTGGTCGGATGAGGGGTTTCGGCTTTGTCGAAATGGCAAGTGAAGCCGAGGAAGATCAAGCGATCGAAACTTTAGACGGCGCAGAATGGATGGGTAGAGAACTCCGAGTTAACAAGGCCAGACCTCGCGACAATGATCGCGGTGGCTCTAATAGAGGTGGTGCTAGTCGTAATAATGATAGCTTATCTCGTAACTATTAATAGGATTAATTAGAATATTCCAAGTTTAGGAGCATATTCCCAGATATTCAGCAATTTTTTCAATATTGTGAGACTCAAGATATAGATATTGAGTCTTTTTTAATGCCTGCTAGGCCCAACGAAAGTAAAAATAATCTAAAAATTTGCAGTTTCTGACCCCTAAACAGTCAACAGTAGCTAGTAACCAGTAACTATCAAACCTATGAAATCTACTTGGACAAACATATTCTTAACTAAGCTAAACTTTGATCTTTGGTTGAGTAGTAGCTATCTCTATCGTTTTCTTCATTTAGTATCAGTTTGGCGCTCAGGAAGTTGGTTACTGCAATGGTCGGAAACAATTGGCGCTGGGTTATTAGGTTTAGTATTGATGCTAGCTCCTTTTGTCTCTACAAGTTTGACTGGAGTGCTGCTGATTGCCGTCGCTTTATATTGGATTTTAACTACGGTATCCGAATCACAACCTCTCGGGATTACTCCCATTCACCTCTTAGTGTTTCTCTATTGGAGTGTGGCAGCTATTGCTGCCCTCTTGTCACCTGTGAGATCTGAAGCAATAGATGGTTTGGTTAAGTTAACTCTTTATCTAATGGTGTTTACTTTGGGGTCGCGAATTCTGCGATCGCCAAAGTTGTGTAATTGGTTGATTACAGGGGTGCTGTTAAGTTCTCTGATCGTTAGTGTTTATGGGATTCGCCAGCAGTTTTTTGGGGTTGAACAATTGGCTACTTGGAATGATCCCAATTCTGCATTAGCTGAAGATACTAGGGTTTATAGTTATTTAGGTAATCCTAATTTATTGGGAAGTTATTTATTACCAGCGATCGCACTAAGCATTGTCGCCGTATTTGTCTGGCGTAGTTGGCTCCAAAAAACTTTAGCATTAGTATTAGTTGGGGCAAATTCTGCTTGTTTATTTTTTACCGATAGTCGTGGTGCTTGGTTGGCAATGTTAGCCTTGGCAAGTGCGTTATTTTTATTGCTTTATTGGTGGTGGCGCGAATTTTTACCCCGTTTTTGGCGAGTCTGGCTTTTGCCGCTGGTTTTCGGCTGTGTGGGTGGTTTGCTCCTGGTGACAATTTTGGGGGTAGAATCGGTAAGATTAAGATTTTTCAGTATTTTTGCTGGGAGAGAAGATAGCAGTAATAATTTCCGTCAAGTGGTTTGGGATACAGTCGGAGCCATGATTAAAGATCATCCCCTCACAGGAATTGGACCCGGCAATGAAACTTTTAAAGCCCTTTATCCGCGCTACATGGACCCTCGGTACCCAGCATTAAGTGCCTATTCGATCTATCTCGAACATATAGTAGAAATCGGCTTCCTAGGATTTAGCTGTTTTTTATGGTTAATTGTCGTGACCTTTAACCATGCTGTAACTCAAGTGAATCGTTTACGACAATCAAGAAATGTTCAAGGATTATGGGTCATAGCCGCGATCGCTGCTATAGTAGGATTATTAGTCCATGGTTTTGTGGATACAGTTTGGTATCGTCCTCAAGTCCATACTTTATGGTGGTTTATGCTCGCTATTATTGCTAGTAACTATAGAAGTGAAAATATCCCTAGCTGATTAGACTAATTCATTAATACATTGGAAAATTTGCGCCCGCATTGCAAAACCTTCAATAACCCCCTCAAGAATACAGATGCTATCATTGACCCATTCATAACGTTCGTCTCCTGTTTGCAAGATCGCAGTCAGAATTTGATTTCCTTGACCCCCTGGCCTAAATTTTGTGCGACCTTGTAAACTAAACAAGATACTTGCTCCATCTTCTGTCTGGATCACACCATGCAGGTTAGGCAGCCAAACACCATCCGTACGACAATGAGGATGATTAACCCAGCGTGCTGTTCCTTGAAGTCTCTCACCTTTCACCCAACCATCTCCTTCCCCATAAGCTGATGCTTCTTGAGAGTCATACGGACGAGCCATTACAAACTTACCTTGATAGAGAGATTCCTCCCGGTAGGCGAGTTCCAGATTGCATAAGGGTTCGAGATGCATTTTTGTATTCTCCTGTTGCTTGTTTTAACACCATGATTTCAAGGTGGCTAATCTAATTTAGAAAGCGATCGAGAATAACTAGGGAAAAGCCTAAATATTATGGGCTACAGAGATTAAAATCCTAGATTTTTAGGATGCGACACTAGGAGCAGAAGGAAAAAAGTGAACCTAATTTTTTGGTAGTAGAAAGTTTTATTGATGCAATTTGAGTATTATCACTGTTGTTATCTACAGCTTTAAAATATTTTAATTTAAATATCAATAAATTTATATTTTTACTGATTTATTGCTATTTGTTGTCACTTTAAAACAAAGTTGTAAGCCATTAGCTATAAACTAGACTCCCATCCTGGCGATCAACTTCTAACTTGCCCTTTTCCATAATGCGTTAAGCAGAGGAATTAGACTTTGCTTAAATTATTGATCTTAAAACTAGTTAAAATATATTTTATATTATGGCTGCTAAAGATAATAAATCGCCTTTTTCTATCGATCTCCTCGAACTAAGTCAAGAGTTCAATGACTTTACAGGAAAAGCTACTTTCAAAAGTGAAAATAAAAATTTAATTTTAGATGAAACTGGAGAACAGGTATTAGTAAGAATTACTACTGGAAGACGTAGCGGATTTGTTCCAGGGTCTAATTTATTAGGTTTTGAAACCGAAGATTCTATTGCGGAACTCCAGTTTATTGAGGAATTTATTCCTATTGAAAATATCAATACTTCTCTGGAAAAAATAATCGAAAATCGCCTATTAATTGGTGTAGTACCAGTATACGAACCAATTGTCGCTTCAGGAGAAGTTACTAGCCAAGCAGACTTTATTCAAGAAACAGAACGAGTGAGAAATTCTTTACCCCTTGGCTATGATGGCACGGGGGTAAAAATTGGAGTTCTTAGTGATAGTTACGATAGTAAAAATGGAGCTTTATCTAATATTGCTTCAGGCGATTTACCTAATGATGTTACCGTTATCAACCGCAATGGAGTAGAACAAGATCTGACTGGTGGCACGGATGAAGGTCGAGCTATGTTACAACTTATTCACGACCTCGCACCAGAAGCAGATCTTTCTTTTGCTACAGCTGCTACGGGAGAATCAGAATTTGCTGCTAATATCCGCGCGTTAGCTGACGATGGTGCAGATATTATTGTCGATGATATTATATACTTTGCTGAACCGTTTTTTCAAGACGGCATAGTGGCTTTGGCTGTGGATGATGTGGTTACTAATGACGAAGTAGCCTATTTTTCTTCAGCGGGAAATAATGCTGCTAAATCTTATGAATCGGATAATTTTAATGGTGTAGCTAATACGACTATCGATAGTATTCTAGAGCAAGATGCAGCTTTAGATGATGCTTTAAATATGGTCGATGTTAATGGGAACGAAATACAAGGAAACTTTAGCGTTCCCACAGAAGGTTATCGATATCATGATTTTAATCCTGATTCCAATAGCATCGATAATCGTCAGCGCATTAGTCTCAATAATGGCCAAAGAATCAGATTTGTCATGCAGTGGGACGATCCTTTCTATACAATTGGTGGTGTTGATACCGACCTAGATATTTTTTTAATTGACTCTAATAATCAAGTAGTTGCTTATTCATTCAACGATAATATCGCCATTCGCACTCCTTATGAATATCTAGACTTCACCAACAGTAGTGGTAGTAGCCAGAACTACGATTTAGTTATTGGTAAATATTCTGGCCCAGATCCAGGTCGAATTAAATATATTAACTTTGGCTCTAATGTAACTCCCGAATATTTGACTAACAGTTCAACAATTTACGGTCATGCTGCTGCTACAAAAGCTGAAGCTGTAGGTGCAGTCCGCTATGATCGGCAAGACCAACCCGAAAGTTTTACCTCTCTAGGATCAACAACCTTCTTTTATGAGTATTTAACCGATGATCTTGGTAATCCCATAGCCGTAGTTGCCAAAGATAACCCAGAAATTAGAAATAAACCCGATCTTGCGGCAATTGACGGCACAGATACGACTTTTTTTGGCTTTGACTACGATGGCAATGGTTTTCCTAACTTTTTTGGCACTTCTGCAGCTGCACCCCATGCTGCAGCGATTGCAGCATTACTGAAACAAGCCGAACCTAATTTAACCTCAGCCGAAATTTATCAGCGTCTAGAGTCCACGGCGATTGATATTAGCGAACTCGGCTTTGATAATTTAACTGGTCATGGCTTGATTAATGGTTATGACGCTATTTTTGGTGAGTCTATTCCCAAGTCTTTAATTTTAAGGAACAATTTTGACGATAGGAATTTACCCTCAGCTTATGAAACTAATAGTAACGGTGGCGGCAGAATTCAAGTTACCACAAATAATAATTTAGATGGTAATTATCATCTAGCTTTAGATAATTCTCGACCTCGCATTAACTCTCTCAATGAAGTTATTCTGCATTTAGATATCACAGATTATTCTGATATCCAACTCAGCTTCGACCAAAAAGAATTTGACGATGACGATCATGTCATGTCCAGTAGTTTTACTGATTCGGAAAATTCTGACGGCGTGGCTATTAGTGTAGATGGCAATACTTGGTATCGCCTAATTAGTTTAACTAATACTAATTCTACTAATAGCTATCAAACCCATACTTTTAACCTAGATGACTTCGCCAACGCCAATAATCTAGTTTTAGATACAGATGTCCAAATTAAATTCCAACAATACGGCTTAAATGCAATCAATACCAGTAATGCTAGTGTTTCCGATGGAATAGCAATTGACAATATAGTAATTATCGGAACCCGTAATGGTAGTAATAATGATGATAAACTTGTCGGTAGCATTGAAGATGACAAGATCAATGGTAACAAGGGAAAGGATCGTCTACAAGGTAAAGAAGGGAAAGACACCCTCAATGGTGGCGACGATAATGATGCAATTACCGGCGGTGCTGATGATGATCTGCTACATGGAGACAGTGGAAGCGATCGCGTTTATGGTGATGCTGGTAACGATGTTATCTACGGTGATGAGCTTAACGATTTACTTAAAGGTGGCGACAGTAATGATGAAATAATTGGTGGGGATGGTAGCGATCGCCTTTACGGTGAGAATGGTAATGATACGCTCTCTGGTGGTAGGGGACAAGATATATTATTCGGTGGCGCGGGAGATGATTTCTTAGATGGTGGGACAGAAGGCGATCTGCTGATGGGTAACGGCGGTAGGGATACCTTTGTCCTTACTGAAGGAGGTGGAAGCGATAAGATTTACGACTATCTCGACGGTACAGACAGGTTGGGATTATCAAGTAGTTTAAGTTTTAGTAGTCTTCAAATTACTCAAGCTGGTTCTGATAGTGAAATTACCATAAAAAATTCTGGCGAACTATTGGGAACTCTATATAACACGGATGCTAATGAAATCGATGCCAGCGATTTTGATGTAGTTTAAATTACCAATAATTATGTATAAACAAGCTCTAACTCCCTCATTGTTATTTTTAAGCTTGATCTCTATTTTTACTATTCAATCTCAACCCGTTAAAGCAATAGAAATTACTCTAACAAATGGAGAGCATTCAGCGATCTATGACGATAATTCCAATTCAAATTATTACGGTTTTAATGACTGGGATGTAGATGGTCAAAAACTCCTAACGGAAACAGGATTATTTTATCGAGTTGGTAACAGTGGAACAGCACAAACTTTCGATACTCTGACAAGCAGTTCCAATGTTAATGGTAATTCAGCTACAGCTACCTACACTGGCACGGGCTTTACTATCGACTTAGAATTATCATTAGATAATATCAGTTCGACCCTCGACCAAACAGTCACAGTCAATAATACTAGTGGTTCGTCTCTAGATTTCGCTCTCTATAGTTATTTCGATTTAGTTACAAGTAACGGTAATGGTGGAGATGCAGTAGAAATTAACGGCAGTGACTACACTGCAACCCAATCAGGCGATCTCCATACCATTATTACTACAGTTACAGAAAATCTAGGTAATAATACTACTCTAACTGCCAGAAGAGCCGAGGTAGATGTAATTGATTTAAGTGATGATACTCTCTTACAGAAACTACTTTTACTCTCTGATAGTAGTTTGCAATTAGATAACGCTATTGGTTCAGTTTTCCATCCCGATAACGCCGTTAGTTTTGCTTATGAATGGAATTATAATTTAGGTGCTAACGGTTCTTTTGCCGTAAACACTAGTAGTAGCATTAGTAGTGTTACTGTCCCCTTTGAATTTTCGCCCAGTTTAGGTATCTTATTATCTGGATTTTTTGGTGTTATTTGCTATTTCAAGCTGAAACTCAAAACAAGGTGAGTGAGAAAACTATTTAGTCAACTGGTGTTTTGACTTTGTTAGCGGCAAAAATCTTGTTATTTACAGATTCAAACTTAATAATGAAAGTTCTGAATTTGACTTTGGAATCAGAACTTATCGGATTTTTTAACCTAGCATTGACACTTCTATGACATTATTAGGTGTATTGTCAAAAACTGAGCTGGAGACTAATTCCAGAAAGCCCCCATCATTAAAAATTCCGCCGCCATTTACTTCAGCATTATTAGAAGAAATGAGACTATTTTTAATCTTTAGATTGCCATCCACAGCTATTCCGGCACCGCCACCATTATTCTGAGCTTGATTATTGTTAACTAAACTATTGATAATTTCCACTTTTCCAGCATTGACAAAAAATCCGGCACCGTTAACCGCTTGATTGCCAAAAATGAAACTGTCTTTAACAACAGTTTTTGTTTGAGGCGTACCATTGCCGAAACCACCAGCTGGACCAACTGTATTAGTATTATGAGCGATGACACTACCTGTAATATCAGCTTGGCGACCACGATTATCGAGTCCACCACCACCACCACCTGTAACCTGATTATGGGAAATAATGCTGTAGTTAACCTCCAATTCACCGAAGTTAGTTATCCCACCACCGAAGGCATGAGATTGATTATTGGCAATCAAAGTTTGGTCTATGGTTAAGTTTCCAGTATCACTATTCCTAATAGCGCCACCACCATCTGTGGGCATTTGACTAGTGTTTTGATTATTAACAATTTTGCTTCGAGAAATTGTCAGATTTTCAGAATTAGCGATCGCGCCCCCACCTTCACTAGAATTACCGTCAGTAAGAGTTAATCTATCAAGAACTACTTCTACCTGATTCTCAGCATCAAAATCATCAATTGAAAAGATGGGGGATGTATTATTGCCACTGATAGTAAGATCATCAGCACTTAGTAGTCCCCGAATCTTAACACTGTCTTTTATTAGTAACTCACCACTAGTTAGGGTAATTTTTTGACCGCTTAACTCCGAACTAAATTTAATGGTATCAGTGCCATGAGTTGCATTGGCTTCTTCAATAGCTTGTCTTAGGGAACCCGCACCACTATCGTTAGTATTGTCAACTGTGAAAGTAGCCATAAGTAATCCTCTTTCTTGATACTATTGATGATTGATAATTGAGTGATTCGATTAAATATTACTAAATTACTTTGTGACTTCAAGCTAGACCCGTTGCAAATTTTAACAATATCAAAACGGTTTTAAGCGCGATCGCGCTTTGTTAAAGATGAAACTGCTTGTAGACAAGTCACCGTTACACCGCCGTAAAAGCGGTGCGACCCCGCTTACGGAAATTTAGACAATTCACAAACCGATTGGTTTCCCACTCCTTTGCCGGAGCGAAATCTTTTCCGCGATAAAGCGAAAATTTTGGAGCATCTTGGTATCGCTACTTTTAGGTACGATAAGCAAGGCTGTGGTCAAAGTGAAGGAAATTTCAATACTACTAGCCTGTTAGATCTAGTATCCGATGCCCGAATGGCATGGCAATGGCTGCGAAGTAGGCCAGAAATTGATCCCGAAAGAATAGGTGTTCTTGGTCAAAGCGAGGGTGCAGTTATTGCTTTGATGTTAGCTGCTCAAGACCCCGATATTCGCTTCTACATCTGGCAGGGGGGAATCTTTAATAACCTAGAACAAATCGTCAAATCTTGATTAATTATCTCAATAGCGATCTAGTAGCGCCAGGCTTCGCCGACAATTATTTTGGCTGACTGAAGATAAAAAATAATTACGACGGTAGGGGTTTGGCATTGCCAACGCATACCTAAATTGTATGTTTCGCATACATTATTTAATTTGCCATTAGAAAAAAGGTTAATTAGAATAAAATCTTTCAGCCCTTGGCCTTACTCAATTAATATCACTTTGAATTTACTTTAAGCCTCGCTCCGCATTGTTTGCAAAAATTAGCATCAGGATCGTGTTGAGATAAACTGCAATTTAGACATTGCTTTTCTACAGGATTAGTGGTTTTTTGAAATTGTTTGATAATTTCACTTAATTGCCAAGGAACAAATAAAACTCCTGTTAAAATCATTGCCACAGTCATAGCTTTCCCTGCTTCTGAAAGTGGCGTAACATCGCCATAACCAACCGTTGTCATCGTAACGACGACAAAATAAAAGGCATCAAAAAAGTTTTTTAAACCATCCTCATTAAATGGCCTCTCCACCTGATAAATTAATCCAGCATAGAAAAAAATCAAGGAGAATAGAATCAAAATAATTCGGAAGAAAACAATAGCATCACCTGCTTTGACTCCTAAAATTTTGCTTTCTAATTTCCAAAAACGAAGAATCCTTAAAAGTCTAAACCAACGAAATATACGGATAAATCTAAAATCCATCATGCCAAAAACCAAAGGAAGAATAGCAATTAAATCAATCAGAGAAAAGCCACTAAAAAAGAATTTCTTTTTATTATTTGCTGACCAAAAACGACAGCTATATTCAATAGCAAAAATCACTAAAATACCCAGATCTACAATATGTAAAATTTGAGCTAATAAGTCATTAATTGGATAAGTCTCTGCAACAAAGATTACTGAAGAAAGTAAAATCAACCCCAAAATAGTTAAATTAATCGTTAAGCCGACCGGGGTTTCAATATCTTCTAGATAAAAGGCAGTTTTTTCCTTTATTGATGGGTTATTTGGCAATGAAACTTTATTGATCAATGGTAAAACTTAATTTGAGAATTGAGGACGAGATTCTTGATTGGTTTGTAAAATTTTTGTCAAATTATCCCATTTTTCTTGTTCAATTAATTGAATAATTTGATCTAAGTTGTGACGATAGGCATATAGCGATCGCAATAAAGCCTGATTATTATATTCTGCCATCATTCTACCCAACTCAGGATTGCCACCACCGACACGACTCGTATCCCGAAAACCCGAACTAGCTAAATGTTTTGCCAATGCTAGTACTTCAGAATCACTTTCCCCGAGACAACTAGTAATGAGACTAGTACTAACCATGACTGGAAGATGGGAGATCCAAGCTACAGCGCGATCGTGTGCTTGAGGCGCGCAAACATAGGTGGTAGCACCAACAGATCTTGCCAAGGTTTCTAATTTATCAAGATCAAGTGCTTTAGTATCTGTATTAGGAGTAAAAACATAGGCTGCACCCTGAAATAAATTACTTTGCGCCGCATTAATTCCTTGCTCTGCCGTTCCCGCCATCGGATGACCGCCGATAAAATTTGACCATAAAGCAGAACATTGATCTACTATGGGTTTTTTGACCGAGCCGACATCCGTAACGATAGTCTCTGGGTCAAGATAGGGAAGCAGTTGTTTTAAAGTATCAGCGATCGCGCTTAGGGGGGTACAGATGATCACAATTTCTGCTCCTCGTAACAGACTCAACTCGGTACTTGCTTCATCTACAACGCCCTTCTCAAGAGCAATTTCGCAAGTTGTTGCTTTGCGGGATACTCCAAGAATTTGATGATCAAGCGCTCTCAAATCTAAACCCAAAGAGCCACCAATTAAACCCAAACCGACAATTCCAATCTTCATAGTTATCACAATATTAACTACCAAGGATCATATAAGAACTTGACAACATTCATCTTTATTAAAGATAATGGTAGGCTGTGTGTCTATTCCTGCTCGGATCGGGTTCAGACATCATATAAAACGTCGCGACAATCTGAGATTCCTATTAACAATAGAGTTTCATAACATTAGTCAACGACTACCCGTACGGCAAACTAACTTTCAGATTATCCTATGACTTACGCAATTATTGAAGCTGGTGGTACTCAACTTAAAGTAGAACCAGGTCGTTTTTATGATATCAACTTACTTCCTGTAGAAGCTGAATCCAATTACACAGTAGACAAAGTTTTACTGGTAAATAACGATGACGAAATCACCGTTGGTCAGCCTTACATCGAAGGAGCTACAGTAGAAGGAACGGTATTGCGCCACCGTCGCGGTAAAAAAGTTATCGTGTACAAAATGCAACCGAAAAAGAAAACTCGTAAAAAACGAGGACATCGTCAAGAATTAAGTCGTTTAATGATTAATTCTATTAGTATAGGTGGTTCTGTAATTGCGACTGCTCCCGAAACAGCCGTGGCTACTGCGCCTGAAACTACTGAAGTGACCGATGATTCAGAAGAATAATACTATTTTTATAAAATACTTGGAGAATAAATATGGCTCATAAGAAAGGTACTGGTAGTACTCGTAACGGTCGCGATTCAAATTCTAAGCGCTTGGGTGTCAAACGCTATGGTGGTCAATCAGTAACCGCTGGAAGCATCTTAGTTCGTCAAAGAGGAACTAAATTTCACCCTGGAAAAAATGTCGGCCGCGGTAACGATGATACTCTATTCGCTCTCATTGAAGGTGTAGTAAAGTTTGAATATCGCAAAAGAGGACAGCAAAAAATTAGCGTTTATCCTCTAGTAGAAGAGGCTGCTAAGTAGCTGTACAAAATAGATGACCTCAAGTTGATAGGTGGTAGGTATTAGAAAAAATCTGTTAACAATTTTACCTCGCTATCTACTACTGGCAACACCTTCGACTTAAATACTGTTAGATTAAAGGGCTTGGCAAGATCAAGCCCTTTATTGTTTTGCCATTAAAATACTCTTGCAAGAGCCTCAAATTCTTCTCCTGTTCTCAGACCTCAAGTAGGGTTACGATGGAGTTGCAATCAAGTTTTATTAAGCAAGTGTAAAGAAATATTTCCTTTGTTTAAAAAAAAACATAAGAGCATTTCCCCCCTTATATTTCCAGATTTCTCAAAGTAAGATCGTAATTGCCAACCAAATTTGCAATTGCTGATAAGAATCTTGCAATTATTGAATCGATCACGGGTATCCAAGAAATGCCTAATGTTTAATGCAATGCATCGAGAAATCCCAAATCTCATATGTATGATGACATAGGTTAGGGGGGGAAGATCCTAAAAAAATCTTTATTTTTTTCCTGATTCTTGATAGTCAACACCTCGATTGGTTATGCTGAGGCGACCTCGGCACCTCTAGAGGTTAAGATAACTGTGATTTTTTTCAAGTTCAATGATTCGAGACTTGATGCAATTGAATTAAAATTCAACTGTGAAGATTATGATCGAAACTATAAAAAGAATCATCGGCATAGAAGACGATTTCTCTTATGACTATGACGGTGACGGATACGAAGAATATTCTGGACAAGAAGAAATCCCTCCTAGATATTCAGAACCGATTTCCGAACCTCAGATTCAAGCACCAGAACCAGTCGTAACTAATTCTCATAGTAATCGCAAAAAATCTCAAGGAAAACAGGAAACAACCATGCCCAATAAAGTCGTAGGAATGCCTGGTCTCAATAACGGTAATGCAGAAGTAACAGTGATTGAACCTCAATCTTTTGAAGAAATGCCTCAAGTAATAGCTGCATTGCGGGAACGGAAATCAGTAGTTCTCAATCTTAATATGATGAATCCAGAAGAAGCACAAAGAGCAGTAGACTTTGTTGCTGGAGGAACTTATGCTATGGATGGGCATCAAGAAAGAGTGGGAGAAAGTATTTTCTTGTTTACTCCTAGTTGTGTTAAGGTCAGCACGTTATCTGGTATTATCCACGAAGTAGATGACTTAACCGATGCAAGAATTAATCGTTCTTTATCCAAAAATAATGATCCTTGGCAAGAACCAAGGGTTATGGCGCAATAAAAAATATCATGACCATAGATAGCATCCAGCTTGGGGTTATTGGCGGTGGCATAATGGCAGAAGCTATTATTTCCCGTCTTCTAGAACAACAGATATATTCTTCCAGAACCATTTTAGTTAGCGAACCTAAATCGCAGCGTAGAGAATTCTGGAAGAAACAATATCAAGTAGCAGTAACGACAGATAATAATGATGTCACCACCGCCCAAGAAGTTATTCTCTTAGCCGTTAAACCCCAAGTATTGGATGCTGTTATTGAAGGATTAGCTTTATCTTCTGATCAGAAGAACTCTCCCTTAATTATTTCCATTTTGGCTGGTGTTTCTTTAACTCATTTAGAATCTGTTTTCGCTGGCTATTCTGTGGTTAGAGTGATGCCAAATACCCCAGCTACAGTAGGAGAAGGCATAAGTGCGATCGCAGTAGGTTCGCGAGTTTCTGCGGTACAATTGCAGAAAGTGCAACGGATTTTTTCCTCAGTCGGACAAGTAGTGGAAGTGTCTGAGTATTTAATGGATGCGGTGACAGGTTTGTCTGGTTCAGGCCCTGCTTATGTAGCATTAATGATCGAATCTCTAGCAGATGGGGGTGTTGCAGCAGGCTTACCAAGAGCAGTCGCTCAAAAATTAGCTATTCAAACAGTTTTAGGCACAGCAAAGCTATTACAAGAATCAGGATTACATCCAGCAGAAGTCAAAGATCGAGTTAGTAGCCCTGGTGGTACAACTATTGCAGGGGTTACTGCATTAGAAAGAGGTGGTTTTCGTTTGGCTGTTATCGAAGCGGTAAAAGCTGCTTATCAACGTTCTGTACAATTGAAAATTGATAATGGCTAATTAATATTTCTTACCTTTGACCTTTGACCTTGACTCAACCACAGTTAACCGGGTTGATGCCAAAGCTGCATTATGAGTTATTTTCTTCCACTATCTCTAACTCTAAATTCCGGAGTAACTGTTCTAACTTCATTCTTTCAATATAGGGCCAACCACCTTTATCTTCAATATCTTTGACAAACTGATAAAGATCATTGCGAGTTTCAGGCAATGAAGTTTCAAACATTTCCGTACGGATTTGACGATGAATTTGCTCTAACTGACGTAACAATAACAGCAATTTCAAAGGATCATCACTATTTTGATCAGCTATAACCTTGATCTCGTTAATAACTGTTTGTAATTGGGGAACTGAATTGTCTTTTTTTACTGTTTCTCTTTCCATCTCTTCTTTTTATGGCAATTTTAGCCTTATATGTTGACCTGTTACATAATATCTTAAGGAAATAATCAATAGGAAATAATTGGTGATAATTTTATGCTTAAACTATGTAGATTGTTCATTGAAAATGCAGTCAATGTAAATAAATGTAACAAATATCGCCAAAATGCATAAAATTAACGAATTTTTCCCAAGTAATAGATAGCTCGTGGGGCGAAATCCCTCGTGAGTCATGGCGGTTATTGGTGTTCTTGTATTTTGTATAATCAGGGAAATTCGTTTAATTCCCTAATTGTGCAGAACAAGATGTTTGAGGAGGTTTTGGAATATTGCCTCCTCCACCATTTTTCTATTTTGTGACATAGTTCATTTATGGGCGTAAGGCTTTTTCTGAGTGCAAGTCTTTTTCTGGAGGCAAGCTCGGCGCTGCTACTGAATCATCAATATAACTTGTTGTTTTTTTTTGTTTTTTGGAGATCGCCCAAGCAGCGAAGCCACCACCAATAAAGCCAAATAAATGACCTTCCCAAGAGATATTTATTGACGAAGGAAGAACTCCCCAGAGTAAACCCCCATAAAGAAAAAATACGACTAAAGATAACAGGATAGAGGGCATATTCTTTTGAAAGTAACCTCTCAGCAGTAAAAAGCCTAAATAACCGTAAATCAGGATACTAGCACCGATATGAACCGAACGGGGAGCCCCAAAGAGCCAAATCCCCAAACCACCAATGATCATAGTGAGGAAAGAAACAATATAAAAATGTTTGGTTTTTTGGAGCATCGTCAACCATCCTAAAGTCAAAAACGGAATCGTATTAGTGATGAGATGACCAAAACTACCATGAAGGAAAGGCGCCAAGAAAATACCTCTTAATCCAAGGATTGTACGTGGTTTAATACCCAGTTGATCTAATTGTCCTTTAAAAAACACATAGTCAACAATCTCTATCAGCCAAAAAATTCCGATAAAGACTAATAATATTTTAAATTCATCAATGGTAGATTTTTTGTGACGGTTGCTCATGGAGGGTTTTGGGGAAGTAAATCAAATAATGTTTATTCGCAGTTCTCAATTGAATGAGGTTGTTGGCTAATTTTTGATCGTTATTAACCACCAATACCGAATTTACCTCACTTATTTGATAACCGCTACAATACTTCACATTCTTTTTGCAACTTTTAATGTGACATAACTATAAGTTCTTAGCTCTAAGCTAGCAACAATCAGAGGCTTTAGAAAGTTTCTTATTGCTTAAGATAGGGGCTTTTGAAGCAAATTAGCCATCAGCTTTAATTGTCGAGCTTGCCAATAACTAAAAGCTAAAGCTTGTATAGTAATACTAAATCATTTATGAAAAGAACTTTTGGCTCCTGTCTTCTGCCTTTTCTTCTCGCAAATTTTCATGACTCAAATAAGATTGCTATAGCTTACAGCTTGAAACTTTTGGTGAATTTTAAAGGAAAGGTTAGGATGCATTACCCTATAAATTTATCAATAATGAACAAAAATATATTTAAAACTGTTTTTATTTTGGCAGGCACCATTACTTTTGCTAGCTGTACTGTTAATCCAATAAAGAATCTTAAACAAGTTCAAAATGATTTGCAGCATGGCAACTCCAGATCGCAAATCACTGAAATCAAAACGGTAAAAAATCACAATATTACTAAGAAAAACAATCACAATAATATGATTGCTAGTAATGCCAACACTCATGATGTGAATTACTTAGAACAATTAGCACATCAACAAATAAATCAATATCGCCAGTCTCGAAATTTACCAATTCTCAAACTAGATGATAGCATTAGCAAACAGGCTAGAATTCATAGTCAAAATATGGCGCAAGGTAGATCGGATTTTAGTCATAAAGGATTTGAAAAACGGATACAAATTCTAGGCTCAACAATTAGTTATCTGAGCGCAGCAGAAAATGTAGCTTATAATAAAGGATATAGAGATCCAGCAACTAAAGCAGTTGACGGTTGGCTCAAAAGTTCTGGTCATCATAAAAATATTATTGGCAATTATAGTTTGACTGGGATAGGAGTGGCCCAGAATTCTCAGGGTGAATATTATTTTACTCAGATTTTTATTTTAGAAAATAAGTAACTTTTTCAAATAATTAATAATTAGTAATTGATAGATAATATACAAGCACAAGTAGGGTGATCATTATCCACCCTATAATCTGCCTTGAAAAAAGTTATCAAATAGATACTTATCGAACATCATAAGCTTTTTCCTCTTAAAATTTTAAAACTTCAGCCTGATAATCGTCGGGAAGAGGTTCAATTTCCCAAATTAAGCCTTCTCCTCTATCTAAAACAACCTCCAGGTAAAGCATTTCTACGGGAGTTTTAGCAACAACTTCATTGCCGGCAAAATTTTCTCTTTCTTCTGTGAGTAATCTGAGAGTAAATCTGGTCGGAATCATACCGCCTACAGCAAGACTGCGTAACTCAAAACCCCAAGTATCTGACTCTACAGGAATTATTTTTAATTCATAGGGTTGATTAGAAATTGTTAATTGCTTGGCTAAAGCAGATTTAGGAGCACCTGCTTCGGTTACCCCTCTCGCACCCACCATGCTGGGTTGAAAGTCGATTTGTCGCCAACCAAATTCTGTGACTAGGTTAGAGGCTTCGCCTTGTAACCAACTCAATACAGAAAATCTTTTGATCCCATGACGTTTTGCTACTAAATTATTCCGCCAAGCTGTATTTTGCATTAAACCAGCCCAGATAGTAAAGGGAATAGCTAATCTAGGTAACAGATTTTCAGGATTTCCTAGACGCTGTATCAAATTTTCTGCTTGCGGAACAGAGATTTCTGGGATCGCTGGGATCGCTACTTGAGTTACTTCATCGGGACATAATTCACGGGCTACCCAAAGGGCATTAAGATCCTCAATTAAATCAGTTCCGTCTATTGTATAATGGCGATCGCGATGATCATAGGTAGCAGTAGTTTTCAGTTTTTGATGGGTCGTGTAACCCCAGACGCTGATAAAACCAGTTTCAATATTGACTTGAACTCCCAGATAATAATCTCCGATCCATTCGGGAATATCGATCCATTCTTGAGGTACTCGTAATTCTTCAAAATCTTCTGCTTCGGTTGGAATTAAAACTAACTTAGCATCTCCCACAGTGATTGCTGTGCCGTTAACTAATTCCGAAATATTGGCTAAAGTTTGGTTATTTAACCATAAACTCACAGGTTCATCTTGTTCTTCCTCTAATAAAGGGATCAAGACATCGAGAATTAATTGGTTGAGATAGGTTTGCCAACGACTTTGGGGTGTTGCGGCATTTTTGCTTTTTGACCAAGCTTGTTCTTGTACCCTAGGGGATATTTCGGTAACAAATTGGCTGGGGTTAAATAGTTCGAGATTCGCAGTCATCTTTCCTTGTCCTACATTGTTGATGGAGTTTGGGTTTTGTAGTGACTATTGAGCCATTCTTCTACAATTACGCTAATGTCATTGAGTACGTCGGATGTCAAAGATATATGCAGGGTATCTTTACTCCATTGCGCTAGATATTTGAGCAGAGATTTTCTTACCCGAGATAGTTTACGGGAAATATTGTATTGCTGGGTATTCAGTTTTTTGGCAATTTCACTTTGTTTCATTTCTTGGGCATAATATAACTCCAACAATTGACGGTCGTTGGCTTTGAGTTGGTTTAACCCAGAGAGCAAAACTGCGTTCACTTGATTTTGTTGCTGGGTACGCTGTTGAACTTCTTCTTCAACGATCATTTCGCTGATCAAAGATTCATCTACCTCCCCCACTAAGCTATCAGCAATTTCCCCAGAGTCGTATCCTGGTTTGGGTTGATTGATCGATGTGACATTAGGATATAAATAAGAACGAGCTGCTTTAACTGAAGTTAAAAGCCATTTTTCCAAAATTGTCGTAGTGACTATCTCACTAGAAGCAGAGATTTGAGTTTTACTTTCCTGATTATATAGGTTAACGATCGCGTTCCAGGTTTCAGGATTGGGTTTACTGAGTTTTTTTGTCGGACTCGAACGTTCAGGAGTATAGACGTAGTTAAAGCAAGACCAAGCTAGGAGATATTTTTCGACTATATCTGCTGAAAATCCTGCATTTCGTAAAGATTCTGTGAGTCTTTTCTTGCTGAGCTTCCTGAGTAACGACCATTCAGAACAAATATCAATTTCTTGTCGCTGACGTAGGATTTCCCGAATCAGATTGCTAAAAGTGATGCTAGCATAGCTTTTAAGATTAAAACCGCGATCGCTATCAAACCCTTTAAGTACTTTATCAATGCCTGCGATCGCAATTTGGAACCCATCTGCTAAACTGTACTGAGTACTTTGAAAACTGCTGACAGTTTTTCGAGTAGACCAGAAACAGGCTTCTTGTAGATAAGCAATTAAATGTTCTCTGGCTATTCCTGAGGGCTCTTGAAGCCATCTCTTATGCCAATAAATTGCCCAAAAGTTTTCTGAATTGGTTTTAACATCCTCTTTTGCCAAACATCGATTAATACTGCGACGCAAACGAGGGTCACTCACCCAGTTGCTAAAGCGATCAAAATCAAACTGGATAAAGGCGGAAAATATTTCAACTATGTTCTGGCGTGAACGCATATGCCAATAGGTAAACAATTAACTTAGCTTACTACATTAAATTAATCTATAGTTAATTACTAATTATTAATCATTAATTAACTTTTGACATATTTGTCTAGTAATAATTTTAGATAATCTTTAGCTGAACATCGCAAGAGCAGAGTCTGAGATCTCTCATCTACCTTGTCTCCTTGTCCCCTTCTCTTGGGGCGCGTCTCTTGGCTGAGACCCTTCGGGTAGAGCTGCCCCTGCGGGTAGAGCTTCGCAAGCGCAAGTGCGAAGCAGCAGGGTTGTTTACACTGCGTCTTTCTAATAACTCCCCATCCTTGACAAGCCTCAGGAAAGCGCCAGATATCTAAATGAGAGCTAGAAGGCTCGGCATAAAAACTCTCATTGCTTCCACCCAAAATTGCCGAACTCCAATGAGTAAAGTGATCATGACTTAAGCGATACAGAGGAAATATTGGCAATAAAGGTACTCCCCATCCATCAATGGCAATCAAAGCAGCAATTCTATAGCCTGCTAATTGTAACGCGATCGCAGCCCCTGCGCCACCGACAACTCCAGCACTAAAAGTAATAAACAGTAAATCCTGGGAAACTAATTGTTGCTGCTGTAACCAATGGTAAACATGCCATGACGAATAGGCTGGATATTGGGTTGTGGGAAAGACCAGTAGATTATGCTCCTCTATTGCCAAACTAGTCACAAAACTATCGGTCAATTCAGGAGCATGAATTCCTGGGCAAATTATAACGTTCATTAAACAAAGGTAAATAAATAATTACGAAATAAGAATTAAAAACAAAGGATTGGAGATCAGGGATGAAGGATAAGGAAAAATGACAAATAACCAATAATCAAAATGATAGAAGAGGAAGTGCGATCGTGGTAACAATTTCTGAACATCAGCACCCTAAAACGGCTGATTATAATAACCAAGATAGAGTAGCTGTTTTATTAATGGGATATGGCGAAGTAGAAAGCTACGAAGATTTTGCTAACTATAATGAACAAGCCCTCAATCTTTTGACTGCTAAATTTGCTCCTGTACCAACTTGGATTTATCCCCCTTTAGCGAAATTACTAGCAATCTTCGATCTTCATGAATGGGGACATCAACATGGCAATTTTATCTCGCCCCACAATCAAATTTTTGAGCAACAAAGAGCAGGAATTGAAACTAAATTACAACAAACTTGGGGCGAAAAAATAAAAGTTTTTAAAGCATTTAACTTCTGTGCGCCTTTTTTACCAGAACAAGTCTTAGCCCAAATTAAAGAAGAAGGATTTACTAAATTACTGATCTATCCTTTACTAGTTGTTGACTCAATTTTTACAAGTGGTATTGCCGTAGAGCAAGTCAATAAAGCATTAAGTAAACTAACAGATGGAGATTCCCATTGGCTACAAAATACTCGCTATATTCCTTCTTTTTATAATAAGCCTGAATATATCAAGCTTTTGGCAAAAATAGTAGAAGACAAAATCACTAGTCAATTATCTCAAGCCTATTTACCTTCACAAATCGGTATTATCTTAATGAATCATGGCTGCCCCCATAAAGCCAAAGGATTTACTTCTGGTATTGATGAAAGCCAAGCTCTTTATGAATTAGTTCGAGAAGAATTAATAGCTAAATATCCTTTAATTTCTGTGGGTTGGCTCAACCATGATACTCCCCTAATAGAATGGACACAACCCAACGTAGAATTGGCAGCCAATAATCTAATTGAATTAGGAGCTACTGCTATTTTAATGATGCCCATTGGTTTCGCTACCGAAAATCATGAAACCATCCTGGATGTAGACCATATCATTCATCATTTGCAACATCGTCACTCCCAGGTTCATTTTGACAAAATATCTTGTGTGAATGACAATGCTGAATTTTTAAGCATGGCAGCAGATTGGGCAACGGAACAAATCGCCGATTTACTAGCAGAAACAGGGGTGAAAATTGATCCTCAATTAGCACTAATAAATAATGGCCATTCCCATCATCACCATCATCATCATTAAAGAGTCAGATCAATCAATTTTTTAGTTTAGCCCTGGAATCTGAAGACGAATACGGTAAAGACTGGTTGTGGCGGTAATATAAAGGGTTTTGTAGTCGCTGTCGCCCCAGGCTAGGTTCGCGGGAACCTCTGGGGTTTCGATAATGCCCAGTAACTCACCTGTGGCAGAAAAAATCCAAACTCCTCCTGGGCCAGTGCTATAAACATTCCCTTTGATATCCACCTTCATGCCGTCTGCGGCTCCTTCCTTATTAGAAGGTTTCAGTTCAGCAAATAGTTGACCCTTCTCTAACATCCCGTCGGGTTTGACATCAAAAACTTTAATATGTCCTCTTTCGGAATCATTTACGTAGAGTTTGGTTTCATCTGGGGAAAAAACAATTCCATTAGGTCGAACAAAATCATTCACCAGCAAAGTTAGCCGCCCATCTGGTGCTAGACGATAAACACCATAAAATCCCAATTCTTCCTGTTCCGATTTAATTCCATAGGGAGGATCGGTAAAATAGATACTCCCATCTGATTTGACTACAAGATCATTGGGACTATTGAGTCGCTTATCTTGGTAATGACTAACGAGAGTTACGAGTTGTCCGTCTTGCTCTGTCAGAGATATTCGCCGGTTCCCATGTTCTGCAGTAATTAAACGTTCTGACAGATCTAAAGTATTCCCATTAGCATTGCCAGAAGGCTGACGAAAAATCTCGGCTTTTTGCTCTGGTTGCCATTTATAAATGGTATTAGCAGGAATATCGCTAAAAATTAGAAAACCGTCGGGATGCCAAAGAGGGCCTTCGGTAAATTCAAAACCTCCTGCTACCTTTTCAACTTGAGCATTGACAGTAAGAATTTGTCCCAGATTATTTTGTTTGGTTTTGATTAAGCTTGTTTGCTTCTTATCTCCCTTCTTTGTCTGGTAAATAGTATCGCTCGAAGATGAGGCTTGAGCTTTTGGGGTTTGACCTACACTAGTAAAAGTAATAAGGAAGAAGATAGTCAGTCTTACCCATACGACAACTGTGCTTGATTTTAGGTTCATAATTTTCAAAATCCCCAAACTTCTGTGAATTATTGACTAAGGCGCAAAAAGTAATTCAGGTTCTATATCTTACAAAACTTTGCTGGCAATTTTCGTAAAAATTATGGACATGAAGGATTTTTATTTTGCAAGAACAGTTAAATAGAAATTTTAGATTAGTCAGAAATTATAGTTCCGATATAGTGAAACAATCGAGTTTGAAAATTGATAAGTAATATATCACTCTTCGGGCGCCGAATCATTGCTCTGTCTCCTGTAGATAAGTTTTAAAGCCGTTATGTTGATTATTTTTTTGTCGAGCTAATGATCAATGTTCCTGCCTGTTGTTATATAATTAGGAGTTTGTCAAGCCTAATAAATTCAAGGAAAAAACTCTTATGGCGAGAATGTATTATGACGAAGATGCTAATTTAGATTTACTTGCAAATAAAACAGTAGCAATCATTGGTTATGGTTCTCAAGGACATGCTCACGCACTGAACCTTAAAGATAGTGGTGTTAATGTAATTGTTGGTTTATATCCTGGTAGTAAATCTACTGCCAAGGCAGAATCTGCTGGCTTAAAAGTACATAGCGTTGCTGATGCCGCTGCCGCCGCAGACATGATTATGATTTTGTTACCGGACGAAGTACAAAAAACAGTATATAAAAACGAAATTGAACCCAACCTTAAAGATGGCAATATTTTAGCATTTGCCCATGGATTTAATATTCATTTCGGTCAGATTGTCCCTCCAGCATCTGTAGATGTCGTGATGATTGCACCTAAAGGTCCTGGACATCTAGTCAGACGTACCTATGAACAAGGTCAAGGGGTACCCGCTTTATTTGCAGTATATCAAGATGCCTCTGGACAAGCACGCGATCGCGCTATGGCTTATGCTAAAGGTATTGGAGGAACTCGTGCTGGTGTCTTGGAGACTTCTTTTAGGGAAGAAACGGAAACTGATTTATTTGGCGAACAGGCTGTTCTTTGTGGAGGCTTGAGTGCCTTGATTAAAGCAGGCTTTGAAACTCTTGTCGAAGCTGGATATCAACCAGAGTTAGCCTATTTTGAATGTCTTCATGAAGTTAAACTAATCGTTGACCTTGTGGTAGAAGGCGGTTTAGCGAAAATGCGCGATAGTATCTCTAACACTGCAGAATATGGTGATTATACCCGTGGACCTAGAGTTGTCACTGCGGAAACTAAAGCAGAAATGGGTAAAATCCTTCAAGAAATTCAGTCTGGTCAATTTGCTCGGGAATTCGTATTAGAAAACCAATCAGGCAAACCAGGATTTACTGCAATGCGTCGCCAAGAAGCAGAACATTCTATTGAAGAAGTGGGCAAAGATGTTCGCGCCCATTTTAGCTGGCTTAAAGAAGGCTAAGTTATCAATTAAAGGAACGAGGAAGCGGTTGTAATTTCCCCCATTCCCGCCCTCTCCTTAATTAGCTATAAATGGATTGAGTATAGGGAAAAATTCTGGGATTTGTTCTATATCAGAATAGATATCTAGAAACTTGCCATCTAGTAAATAGTGAGGCGATAGTATGTGTAAATTATTCAACATCTCCAAATAATTCAGAAGAGTAGCCCATGTACGATGGCCATACAATTGAAAAAGTGATTCGAGAGATTAATAAGGAACTTGTCCCTGAATTTAAGACTAAACTACGCTTTCATCTTGAGAAGCAAGATAAAGCGTGGCTTATTGAGCAGATTATCCGTTTAACTATAGATAAGCATAGTCGTCAAGAATGGGACAAAAAAATCTCCCAGGAAATCAAGCAGCAAAAACGTGCTGAAAGATTAGCACGGTTGAAAGAGATGGAGCTTGATGAGCCAAAGTTAGACAGCTTCATCAGCCAATATGAAAAATACAATCGTGTCCGCTTAGTAGAAGAAGGATATCTTATTAACCCACCTCCCAAAGGTACCGATTTAATTGCAACTGAATGTCGTTCGGAAAAGGGTGAGGCTTTGCTGATACAAGCCAAAGATATCTTATTCGCCATCCTATTTGGTGATGAGAGCGCATGTGTTAAATTTGACCGAGTGGCAGAAGAGCTACTGACATTGACTCTGCCCCGTTTCAAAGCTCAAACAATAGATTTTTTAAAAGCTACAACCGAAATTGGAGGTCTGGGATCTTGGCAAGATCCTGACAATATCTCCAATGATGATCAGGTTGAAAATATTCTTTTTCAAGTAGAGTATGGAGAAGTTGCCAGCGAACGAATTGGTGATGGGGTCCTCGCGACGTTAAATTTGATTAATAATTTAGAAGTAAATGAAGAGGTACTCTATGCCAGGATGATAAATGTTGAACAAAGTACTTTAGTTAGCATAAGCGAGTCGTCTCATAGGTTGCGTCAAAACTAGTCAAACTAAGTTTAACCCCATCAAGTCCAAGGTTTTCATCCTATTATCCTAAATTGTTCTACTCTAGTAACAAATTTCAAAAATTGAATAATTGTCTGAAGTTCCACAATTAGCATTAGCTTAATTAACAACAAGTCTACTAATTTGGTATATTGATTAGGATTCCGTCTATACTTGGAAGCCTGATTGAAATATTAATGACCAGGGACAGTTGCCAGATGAGTAAGGAACAGACAATCGCGAGGACAGAAGCAGTTTTTAATGCCGCATCTGATTACTTTGACGCTCCAGCTTTATCTTTCTGGAATCGCTTTGGACAACAAACTATTGAGCGACTCTCACTTGATTCTGGCGATCGCGTTTTAGATGTTTGTTGTGGCACTGGTGCTTCTGCAATTCCAGCAGCAGTAAATGTTGGTTCTGCCGGACAGGTACTGGGAATAGATCTTGCCGAATCTCTTCTGAAACTAGCACGTAACAAGTCACAGCAGCGGGGACTGGAAAACATTGAGTTTCGATATGGTGATTTTGAAAATCTAGGTTTACCCAACGAAAGTTTTGACGCTATTGTTTGTGTTTTCGGGATTTTCTTTGTTCCAGATATGCTGGCAGCTATTCAAGAACTTTGGCGGATGCTTCGTCCTGGTGGGAAACTAGCCATTACCTCCTGGGGAAAGAAAGTGTTAGAACCGGCGAATCAAATGTTTTGGAATGCGATCGAGGCTGAACGCACGGACTTGGTTAAGAAATTTAAGCCGTGGGATCAGATTAGTGATTCTAATTCACTGCAAGCACTTTTAGAAGCAGGTGGTGCAACACAGGTAGAGGTTTTCGCAGAAGTAGGAACTCATGAACTGGCTTCTCCAGAAGATTGGTGGACAATCCTTCTCGGTAGTGGATTCAGAGGTACCATCAACCAACTTGATCCAGCAGCAAGAGAACGTGTCCGAGAAGCGAATCTGCATTTTCTGCGGACTAATGAAATTCATTCACTGGAAGTAAATGTCTTGTATGCAACAGCGCAGAAATAATACAGTGAAAGCTTGGTAATCTTTGATCGACTTTGGTAGTACTTGGTTGAGGGCGATCTCGTCTTGAAATTTCGGATCTTAGTATTTTTATATAGACTTTAATAATTGCGTGACAAAAAGGTTTCTACAAAATGACAGATCTTATTGAAGGATTAGAGCGTATTCGCAACGAATTCGCAGCACATGCCCCCATCGCCTAAGTGATACGCTATGTAGATTTGCTTATTATTAGTAATTCATAAAGTTTTTTAATATTAATAGCTAAATTTATCGTATTTTGAGTAGTCAAAAAACAAATTGTCACATATTGATTATAAGTTTAATACAATAGACTTTAGTATCTTATTCAAGAATCCAATTTATTAGCAGTTCCAAGGAGCAAGCAAATAACCTTGTAATGTAACTAATATTTGTTTGTTTCCACAATAACTTTAGCAATTATTAATTACTAATTATTCATTATCTAAATAGCAATGATTAGCCAACCTATAGTTAAACAGCAAGCCCATATCCGAACTATTTCCTTAATTGCTGCCTGGATTTTGGGGAATATTTGGACATATCAATGGTTTCTCAGATCATTAAAATATATTTCAGCCTTAAACTTAATTGTCTTAGGAATTGTAGTTATAGTTTTGTTCATACAACTTTGGCGCAATAGTTTTTGGCAACTTGAGTCAGTAACTCCCAAATTAAGTTTATATCCTCTTTGTCTAATGTTGGGAGGAGAAATAGGCGCAATTATCTTAAAATGGTGTCTCAACATTCCTCAGCTAACTTTATTTTGCTTTATTTTAGGTAGCTATGGCTTATTAGGCTTATTTATTAATAATTCTACTTGGCGCAAGGGTTTAATAATAGCAACCATAACAGCTTGTGTAATTCCCTTTTCAACTGCTTTTAACAGTGGTTTAGGGTTTCCTGTGAGAGTACTTACTGCCCACGCTGTAGCTAATATCCTATCTAATTTCCACTTAAGTGCAGTTTCGTCCCACGATATTATTATCATGGAAAATGGCATCGCCCAGGTGGATCTACCCTGTAGCGGCATGAAAAGTCTCTGGACAGGTACAGTATTCTTATTAGGGGCAACTTGGTTAGAACGTCGTCAATTAGGTTTTCGTTGGTTGCTAGTTGCAGTTGCCAATCTCTTATTTTTAACTCTGGCTAATGTTGTTAGAGTTCTAACTTTAGTTGTCATTATTGAAGTTTGGCAGCAACCACAAATAGCCCAAATATTACATTTTCCTTTGGGAATTATCGGTTTTATTGTGGCCAGCGTTCTAACTTGGGTAATTCTCCAAAAAGTACCTCACCATATTGAAAAACCATCAAATATTCAGAAATCACAAAGTTATCAAGAAAAGTTAAATCTTAATTGGTTGTTAATAGTTGTTATTGTCTTGGGAATCATTGGTCAAATCAACCCAAGACAACTCAGTACTAATTCTCTAGACGCGATCAGCAAAGCTGGCGCTGTCGCTTTACCACAAGATATAGTTACAGAAAATCTTCAGTTAACCCCAGCAGAAGCTAACTTTTTTGATAATCCAGCTAACCCTTTTGTACAAAAATTGCGTTTTCAATCACATCAGCTTTCAGGTTCGATGTTAATGGTTGCAAGTAATAGTTGGCAAGCCCATCATCCTCCAGAATTATGTTTTCTGGGAAATGGTTTTAAGGTCGATAATATGGAATCTCAACTGATCAGTGATTCTATTAATGCTAGATGGTTATCTTTACAAGATGGAGAGTTATCAGCAACTTATTGGTTTCAGTCTGATCGAGAAACTACCGATGATTTTATCTCTCGCATTTGGGAGCATATAACCCATAGAAATAAGACTTGGGTGTTGATTTCTATTCTTTTTGACGATTCAGAAAATCCTAACAGCACAGAAATACAAAATTTTGCCAACACTATATATCAAACTATTGATCAAGGGTTGAGTTAAGTAATAAGTAATGAGTAATGAGTAAGAGGTAATTACCTTTTCTTCCCTATCTCACTAATCCCTAACACCTAAAAGATTTACTGATGAAAAAATTAAAATTATTAACCAATACGGTTTTCAATAGCATTTTTTGGATTTGGAATTTATTATTTCTTGCTGTTGTTTATTTGGGAATTTTACCCTATGTAGGTATTCCTCTAATTGAAGCAACTTTTGATGGAGATATTCCTGTTGATTTTTTCTTAACTTTATTTGCTTTGATTGCTGTACCTACAGTTTGTACTTTTATTGGAGCAAAGTACTTTATCAAACAGCCAAAAGCATTGATGAGATTGTTTTATGGCGTAGAAGCTCCCTTCTTTACCTGGTGCCTAGTTCGTTTATTTTTAATTAGAGAATTAACGCTTGCTAGTGCTTTAGTTTTGGGAACTTTATTTATTTGTATCGCTGCTTTTACTGTAGAGTTATTCGCAGGATATCAGTATAATAACAAGGCATTTAATTGGCTACAAATGATTGCCCATACTCTGATGTTATTTATGGGTATTTATCTAGGAGTAGTCCTATTATTTTATGCCATTCCCGCTGCTGCTAGCATAATTGGCTGGATAGGCTCTTTTATTATTTGGGTTGTCTCTTTTCAGTGGGTAGAAGACTTTTGGCAAGCTTTAACTTATGGTGGTTATTTATGGTGGTTTTCATTTTGGGGTTCTCTATTCTTACTCCTATTTGGCTTTACCTCTACTATTTTCCTAGGTATGCCTTTTGCAGTAACAAGTTTATATGTAAATTCAGGACAAAGAGTTCTGCGAGTTTTTGCTCAACAATATGGCAAAACTAAGACTATTTTTGGTGGAGTAACTGTTGTTAGTCTGTGGATTATTCTGTTATTTTCATTTAATCAACAGCCCCAAGTTAAAGCCTTTGAGCTATTAGAGCAAGTTCCGCAAAATAGACAAGAACTTTTAGCTTCATCTGATATTATTCGCCAAGGATTAGTTAACGCTAATTTATATCCTTATCGTTATCTAAGTACGATAGAAGATAATAATCATATCTATGCTATCTATAATAATTTTGGTTTACCAAAATCAACCTCTTTATTTTTACAAGATAGATATAATCAACTGCTCTCACCTTTTCTATATGAAGGTTCTCGTAAAGATGTCCAGAAATCTGCTCAACTTTATGCTGAATTTTTTGATGTACCTCTGCAAAAAGCGGAACGGAAATCAGTACGTCATGCTCTCCAATCTACCTCTATTGTCGATCAAGCTAAAGCAGGATTACTAAATATCGATCAGAAAAAAGTCTGGTTAGAAAAACAAGAAGTTAAGATAGATCCTCACGGGGATTGGGCAGATATTGAAATCCATGAAGTTTATCAAAATAAAACTAATAATGTAGAAGAGATCTTATACTATTTCTCTTTACCAGAAACTGCGGCTATTACTGGATTATGGTTAGGGGAATCTAATAACTTAGATCAGCGTTTTCCCTTTCAAGTCTCTCCCAGAGGCGCGGCTCAGGAAGTATATAATTCCCAGGTACAACGTACTCGACCGATAGATCCTGCTTTACTAGAACAAGTAGGGCCAGGACAATATCGTTTAAGGGCTTTTCCCGTACCTCCTCAATTATCTCTGAGAGAAGTAAGAGATGGTAGCAGTCAACCCAAAATGCATTTGTGGTTAACTTATCAGGTAATGAAACAAGAGCAAGGTTGGGCTTTACCTAAGTTAGCAGAAAAACGTAATATCTTTTGGACAAAAAATACTGAGCGGATTCGTAATGGCAATAAAGTAAGATCTTTTGCTAATGCTTGGATAGAAGATTTTTGGAGTGATAATCAACAGGAGAATAGAAAATCTCACCAGATTAATTTAGAAGCTGGATATACTGTTACAGTTCAACCACTGAGTAATCAAGATTATTCTTTACCGAAGAATAAAAAATATGCTTTGATTCTCGATACTTCCTACAGTATGGTAAGTCACAGTAAAGAAGTTCAAGAAACCTTTGATTGGTTGCAAAAGAAATTATCTAATAATGATCTTGATTTATATCTTACTGATGCAGAAGCTAAACGAGCTAAACGTCTCGATGATCTGAATAGTTTGGATACTAATAAGCTGAGCTTTTTTGGTTCGATGCAAACTCAGGATATGTTGAAGCAGTTTCAACTATTGCGCAATGGTAGTGATTATGATGCTGTTCTAATAGTCACTGACGAAGGAAGTTATGAATTATCTGATGATAATCAAGATATTCCAGAAATCAAATCTCCCCTATGGATGATCCATTTAGGAGGAAAACTCCCTAGAGCTTATGATGATGCTACTTTACAAACAATCCAAAATAGTAATGGTGGAGTTGCTAATGATATGCCCACAGTAATGAAACGTTTAGCAACAGAAGAAGTGAATGATTCATCAGTAGTTGATGGCTATAGTTGGTTGGTCGAAAAATCCAACTTAGAAATTATTCTTACTAGCAATAATATTGAACCCCTGGCGGCACGTCAGTTAGTTTATAACTTAAGTCATCAAGATAAAAATCAGCTATCTTTGACCAAATTAGACTCTATTCATCAGATTGCTAAGGATTATGGTATTGTTACCCCTTATTCGTCGATGATAGTTCTAGTTAATGATCAACAAAGACAATTACTCAAGGAAGCAGAAACAAAAAGCGATCGCTTTGATCGAGAAGTAGAAACGGGTGCAGAACAATTAAATACACCTTTTAATCCTTTGGCAGCTTCAGAGGTTTCAGGTGTTCCCGAACCTGATCTGTGGATGTTACTAGGGGTAGTTGTATTTGCTCTTTTCCTAGTTTGGCAAAAACAGCGATCAGCAAAAATTCTTGATTAACAAGCGTTTTATATCATTATTGGGCAGTGAAACAACTAGAAAAAACCCTCGAACAAGCAAGAGGGTTTCAAAGCTATCGCGAAATTCAACAATGGCTTCAGAGTGAATGTGGTCTGAAGGGGAAATATCATGTAGTTCATGAATTAGTCCGCTATCGTCTTCAAGCCAAGAGAAAAAGATCGCGACCAGTCAAACAGAATCAGGAGGTGTAATTAAAGACGACCACTTACCATGAAAACTGTGGGGAATAGTACTAGGTAAAGCAAGTCGACAAATTGGTGCTTCGTTTAAGCGATCGCCCTTATAAATTCTGACTTCACTACTATCGGTATTGCCATCATAAACGACCGTAAGTAACCAACCTTGTTCTAGATTATCAGGTTGGGAAACATAAATCGGTTCGCTAGGATAGATATTTGCTCCCATATCAGCAAGGGTTAAATTTCCCGTTTGACGATCAAAACGGGCGATCGCGTTAAACATTTCCTGTTCGGGAATCATGCCTTCGCCATGGGTAGTAACATAGCTATAACGCCAAGGTTTTGTGACTTGATGAGATGCCACTATAGGAAATTCACAATGACGATCTAGTAATGGACTACTGGCCTTAACTTGACCTGTTTGGGGATTAATGGTCACAGTCCACAATCTCCCTTTAGCGGTAGTTTTAGTTTTTCCTGTAGCGACTTCTTTAAGATATTGATTAGTGGCAAAATCATCATAGCGAATAAACTCGATCGCAATTTGGCCATCTTGATCTTCATAGCCATTACTAAAATGCCATTGATACCAAGGTTCAGTAGTTGCTTGGCTCACTGGTGATAGGGTATCGCGATCGCAAATTAAGATTTGAGTCCCCAATTGGGGGCGCCATACCATCGCGTCACTGTAACATTTTGTACCTAGAAGCACCGGAATTAGATTTATTCTGACTGGAGGAATGAAAAAGACTAAATACTTTTGGGTTAAGGCAAAATCGTGAATTAAAGGACATCCCGATAAGTTGAGCGAGTTTTGCTTAATAAGTTTTCCTGTTTTATGACATCTATAGATATGAAGAGTAGTTTGTTTTCCTGGTACGACAGCAAAATTATAAATCTCTCCTGTATCGGGATCTACCTTAGGATGAGCTGAAAAAGGAAATTGAAGAGTATCAGATAAATTATCAATTCCCTTGGTTTCTAGAGTATTTAAATCCAAAGCATAGGGTTTTCCCCCTTCCCAAAGAGCCAACAAGCGATCGGCTAAAGCTAGAACAGAAGTATTAGCACTATTTTTAATTCCTTTGAGCCAATTATTCCAAAATCCTCCTGGCGCCTTCATTCCATAGTTAGAGTACAAATAACGATTGGCTGCTGTTTCCGCTTGATATTCATCAGTTTGCACAAAGCGATACACTGCTGATGCTTTACCCTCAGCAAGATGAACAGCTAGAATGGCACCATCCCCATCAAACCAATGTCCGACTTTCTGCTCTCCTCTTGCTAATCTTGCTGGTCCATTACGATATAGAGTACCTGTTAACTGAGGTGGTAGAGAACCCGAAATTACGGACAAAGGAGTTAGAGGGAATTCTGTTGCCGGGTTAGTTAGGACTTGTGACCAAGCAGGATTATTACTAGTTATCATGAATTTTTGAATTTGCTATTCTTTAGCCCACCGAAGGGCATTTTGAGTCTGATAGGAATCGCCTAGAACACCGATTCGGTAATAAAACTTTACAAATTGAGCAACAAAAAATCAACACTTTTAGCTCTCCCCTGCTCCCCTGCTTACCTGAAGGAGAATTTTATGATTACTGAATCGACGCTCTAGGTAGACGAGGAGGTCAATGATGCAGGGATCAAAAGCTAATAGCTATTAGCCATCAGCTAGTTGATTAGGGATGAGGAACTAAGGATAAAAACTCAGTTGAGGTAAACCTAAAGTTTCATCCCAACCCATCATCAGATTGAGACATTGTACTGCTTGACCTGCTTGTCCTTTTATGAGATTGTCGATCGCCGACATCACGATCACCCTTCCTGTACGCGGATCGACTTCTACTCCGATATAACAAAGATTTGTGCCACAAGCCCATTTCGTTTGAGGATAAATTCCATTAGATAGAATTTTCACAAAGGGAGCAGCCCGATAGAAAGCAGTGTAGATCGTCAGCAAATCTTCTCTGACTAAACCAGGATCTCGTAAAGTTGCATAAACCGTAGCGAGAATCCCTCTCACCATTGGCACTAAATGGGGGGTAAATTGGACTTTGATATTTTCTCTTGCCAATTCACTACAAACTTGTTCAATTTCTGGGGTATGGCGGTGATTAGCTACCCCATAGGCGGCTAGAGAATTATCTGCTTCAGCTAACAGCAAATTAGTCTTAGCTTGGCGACCTCCACCAGAGGTTCCTGATTTGGCATCGATAATTGCCGTTTCAGGTAGAATTAAACCCTGTTTGAGTAAGGGAGAAAGTGCTAGTAAACTAGCTGTACAATAACAACCAGGACAACCAATTAGTTGGGAAATCGCAATTCTTTCTCGATAAAGTTCTGGTAGACCATAAACTGCCATCGCAGTCGCCTCAAGATCATCACGTTCTTTTTTATACCAAGCTGTATAAGTATCTAAATTTTCAAAGCGATAATCGGCAGATAAATCTAGTACTTTACAACCCATTTGAATCAGAGTTGGTGCAATATCACAAGCTAATCCATTGGGTAAACCGAGAAATACTACTTCGCAACGTTTGGCTACTGCGTCTAAATCAATCTTTTCAATTGTTAAATCGACTTTATGTCCTAAATGGGGATAGAGAGTTTTAAATTTTTTCCCCGCACTACTATCTCCTCCCAAATAAGTAATTTCCACTTCTGGATGCTCTAATAGAAGACGAACTAACTGAACTCCACCATAGCCAGAAGCCCCAATAATTCCTACTGTGGTCTTTTTCCTGTTGCTCATAATATTATTTTGTTATCTTCTCGGCTTGTTAATTCAAAGTCCCTAAAATTGTAGTGTATTTTATGAACTCAAAAGCTTTAAAGATAATGTTGGCGAATCAAATATAAGTTTTATGAGTCACAAAATGCGAAGTCCGCGTTTCTGCTCCTTGGTATTTATTCAAACCAATTATTAAGCTAAGATCAATTAATCCCTGCAGCGATAGCTATACATTTTAAACTTTGTCAAACCTCGTCTTGTGATGAAATCTGTATTTTTTGTGATTGTTTGGGGAAAAATTACAGGACAAAAAGGGTTACAAGAGTCAGGGACAGGATGTATACTTTTATGCAACCATCTTAAAGCCTAGAGCTGATCGCGAAGCGATTTTCAAAACTCTAGTTTTCAATATGGATGTGATTTAGGTGATTTCCCAGCAAATTTAGACCTGGTGGGCAAAATTAGTTTACCAGTATTTTATTACTTTATTGAGTCTAAACTGAGGTTGGCCTACCCTACTTGTAGTTTTTCCCCAGTTTTGTTGAACTCAGTTTTATTCGGCAACAGTTTCTTCAACCTGATCTTGATTGCTATATTGTTGCAACATTCTTTCCTGCTGCATACGCTTATACTCTGATGCCGAATTTTGCATTTGTCCTTGAGATTGTTCTCTAAATTCTTCTGAACTCATACCACCACTTAGATTGGCACGATGAATTAGATCCATAGGATTGATACCTGTAATGCCATCACCATAGAGAGCATCTTTTTCCCCAGATTGATAGCCTCGATCATTAGGATCTACATATTGAGATCTAGCAGGAGAGGTTAGACCTAAAGCAACGGTAACACCTAAACCTAAAGCAATTACCCAATGTCTGCTCGAGCAGTTCGCTATTTGAGAAAGTTTACTTTTCATCATATTTTCAGTTAAGAGTCTTGTGTTTGAGCCTGGTTAATATCCCTAAAAATAAAAAGGGAATTGCAAGATTTGATTTACGCAAAACGACGACGTAATAAAGGCTGAATAGTTAATAATACCAAAGCATCGAAAGCTAACAACACCAATATAACACCAGCAAAGCTTACAGATACCCAAGGAGTATCCATCACAATAGAGCCAATTGACCAATTGCCGTGGGAATAGAGGTAGCGAATTGGTTCGATCGCGTAGGTCAGAGGATTAAGACTGGCAACTATCTGTAACCAATTAGCCATAAATTTGAGTGGGGCTAAAGCAGTACTAGCAAACAAGAGGGGTAAGTTAGTCACAAAGATCACGGCAATGAGTTCAATATGACCAGGAAGGGCAAAAGCCAAGCCCAAACTTAAAGCTGTTACTCCCAGAACCACCAAAAACACAATTAACGCGATCGCGCTTAACCCGATAATACCAGGTAAACCTGCACCCAAAAAGGCACTAGCAGCAATGATTACCGCTGTTTGAATAAAACTCAGGGCAATAATATAGATAGTTGAAGCTGCCACAATCGAGTAACGCGAAGCCAAAGGAGCAACTAATAAACGATTGAGAAAGCCAAATTCGCGGTCAAACATCACTGGTAAACCAGCATTCAATGCCCCCGAAAAGGCAGTAAACACGATAACTCCTGGTGCTAGGAATTTAGCATAACTAAGATCGTCGCCGAATAAACCTTGAGGTGCTTTACTAAACAAAGCGCCAAAGAGAATTAACCACATAAAGGGTTGAATTACTCCTGCGATTAAAGTCGAAGGACGACGTTGTAACTGAATAAAAAGACGTTTGGTTTGAGCTAATGTTTCCTGAATAAAATCACCTACAGGATTATTAACCAATTCAGATTCTTGGTTAATGTTAGAATCTGGGGCTAATACAGAATTTATTTCTCTCGTTGTTACCATATTTTTTTGCTCCTATAATTTGAAATTCTATTTGTGATATTTCTGTTAACAAATTAAATTGTGATAAAAAAATCCTGTTAGCTATTTAGTTCATTGTAATATTGTTCTCTTGATTCAGAATAGGTGAATTCTGAGTTTAGGCAGATAGATTTCAACTTAAAAAGGATATATTTTAGTTCAGTAACTAGTCGCTCGTAAGTTCCCAACCCGCAATCTCTAAACCCTATCCTGAATAACCTGTATTTAATTTTACTAAACACTCTATTTCATCTGTTGTTTTTTCTCTTTTTTAAGATCCCTAGTTCCTGCCGCAGCCATTTCTGCATCTAAAATAGTTTGACCAGTCGCAGCCAAATAAACATCATCTAAACTAGGACGAGATTGGGAAAGACTAAAAGTTGGCAATTCTACCCCAGCCAAGGTTTGTTCTATTTTACTCAGAACATTTGTTTCTCCTTGGACAATTAAATTCAAAGTATTTCCCTGAGTGGAATTAATAATGGCACTTTTAACAAAACCTAAAGATTCTAAGAGATATTTAGCTTTATTTGCTTCTTCTTTGGGGGTAAATTCCCGAATTCGCAGGGTAACGCGATCGCCTCCTACTTTATCTTTTAACTCAGAAGGTGTTCCCTCATCAATCACTACTCCCTTATCTATTATTGCCAAGCGATCAGCTAAAGCATCAATTTCCTCTAAATAATGACTAGTAATTAATACCGTGGTTCCTGCTGCTTTGAGTTGGCGCAAAAAGTCCCACAATACCATCCGACTTTCAATATCTAAACCCACAGTCGGTTCATCTAAAACCAAGACTTCTGGTTGGTGCAATAACCCAGCGGCTAAATCTAATCTTTTCCGCATGCCCCCAGAATAGGTACCAGCTTTTTTATCGGCATAGTCTTCTAATCCCAAGGCTGCTATCAGCTGGGGAATCCGCTGTTTACTTCTAGTTTTGGGAATATGATAGAGTGCTGCTTGCAATTCTAATAATTCTCTACCAGTTAACATTTTATCGATCGCGACTTCTTGGGCAATATAACCCAATCTACGTCTAGCTTCTCGGGGATTTGCTACTGCAGACACTCCCCCTACTTCTACTTTGCCCTGATCTGGTTTTGTCAGAGTACATAAACAACGAATCGTCGTCGTTTTCCCCGCACCATTAGGACCGAGCAACCCAAAGATATCTCCTTGGGGAACGGTAAATGAGATGTCTTTTAATGCTTGAACATCTCCGTAACTTTTTTGTAATTTTTCTATAGAAACGGCAACAGCCATAAAACTTTCATTATCTGGAGCTTTTGTGATTATTGTAATAGAGTTTGGATCTGTAAATAGTTATCAGTTCAGTTTGAACTGCGATCGTGAATATATCATCGCTCCTAACCATTAAATATCATTAGATTTGATAGATTGACTGTATAAGCTTGCTCAGGTGAAATTTGGAGAGCGACTAAAAGACCTGTGAAATATATAGCTCTTCCGGCAAAGTATGGCGCTCATAGGCTGTATTGAACACCCGTTTGGGGAGCTGGACCGTTTCATGAGTTACGCCGGTGTATGGAACCTGACCTAGCAGATGCTGAATGCAGTTTAGACGGGCTCGCTTCTTATCATTTGCTGGCACAACCCACCATGGAGCCTCAGGAATATTCGTTCGGGCAAACATCTCCTCTTTTGCTGCAGTGTAATCTTCCCAGCGAACCCTAGACTGTAAATCCATAGGGCTCAATTTCCACTGCTTCAGGGGATCATGAATGCGCATCAAGAAGCGCAGTTGCTGCTCATCATCCGTAATGGAGAACCAATACTTGATGAGGATGACGCCAGAGCGAACTACCATCCTTTCGAATTCAGTCACATCGCGGAAAAAATCTTCCACCTGCTCAGGAGTGGCAAAGCCCATGACACGCTCTACTCCAGCGCGGTTATACCAAGAGCGATCAAACAACACCATTTCTCCACCGGAAGGAAGGTGTGGAACGTAACGCTGAAAGTACCACTGGGTTTGTTCACGCTCAGTCGGCTTCGGCAAAGCCACAACACGACAAACACGAGGATTCAAACGCTGGGTAATTCGTTTAATCACCCCACCCTTGCCGGCTGAGTCTCGTCCCTCGAAAATGACGGCAACCTTCGCTTGGGTGTCTTGAACCCAGTCATGCAACTTGATCAGCTCTGCCTGCAACTTGAGCAGATTCAAAAAGTACTCCTTTCGAGACAGAGTATCCTTATGCTTCTCTTTATAGATTTTCTTGATTTCTAAGGAAAGGAAGGCATCTTCAAGCTCAAGCTCATAATCTTCATCCAGGGTATCTTGGAGTTCAGCCTCCAGCCAGTCATTTTCCATTTGTAGATCATCAGACAGTGTCACGTTATTGCTCCATTGACTATGTAAAGGAAAACTGCAGTACTTAAGACCTTCAAGTCGGTGCAAAAGCCTCACCTTTCACTGTAATGGATTTTGACGATGTGGTTCCAAAACTTATCCCTTTTTTCTTCTTCAGAATAAATTGCTTTCAAATAGATATAGTCGCACTTTACATTTTAAAGGAGGATGTGGGAAATCAACGAGAATTTTGCCAACCCAATGCCTAAAGTGAATTGTTCAATTGCAGCAATAGCGTCTAAAATATCTTGCAAATAGTCTTCAAGGTGTCGCTTTGTCACAGATTGCTAAAATCCGCTCTTCAATGCAAGGTTTCAAACCTTAATTTTAGTTTTTTATTTTCCTAAATTATGGAATCCATCTCTAGCCTTATAGGTCTTGAGAATCTGAATCATTGTCTCAATTTTAGGATCGTCTTTACCATCAATAAACATGTAGAAATTAGCTGACCCTCTATTTGGAAAGGTTGCTGAAATCACTGGAGAATCTCCCGATAATTCTATCACATAAATAAAATATTCATTTATCGATCTCTCAGATACAACTCCAAGATCATTTCGTTGAACATACTGACCTGCAAGTCCACCAATATCATAGTACATAACAAAATTTTCAGACTCTGAGGTTACTAAGCCTACAAACGAATCATCTCCTCGACTTCTTTCATGCTTATACATAGGAGGTAATGAAATACTATCTCCATTAGGCAAAGTAATCATCAATAGATTACGATTATTTATTAATGGAGAAGCTTTACTCTCTCTATCAATAACAATATTATCCTTACTTAAAGTTGTGCATGAACCAAGGATAATTATGTTGATAGCAAAGAGAATTCTGAGTGTGACAGTTACCGCTTTGATATCCATTCCCTATCACTCAAAGATCGAAAAGGATTGGAGCAGATTTGAACAGCATTATTCAATTGGATTCCAAATATCTAGTTGCCTGTTCACGAATGTAGTCTATCGACTCTTGAGTTGCAACTTCCTGGAGTTTAGCTCGTGCTGTTGAAGTATTAATTTTTCTGAGTGCATGTACTGCGAATTTTCTCACCTGCGGAGAGCTATCATTTACACAATCAAGAATATCTGTTAGAGCTTCTTCTGTACCTAGCCTGCCAAGGGCATCAACAGCACTGATGCGACCTGCTTCATCTAGAGTAGGTAACAGACGGTGTATCCCTTCTACAACAGTAGGATTACCCCATCTGCCCAAGGCATAGAGTGCCTTTGTACGGTACTCTGGCTTAACTGAAGCCTCTGGAGATAGAAACTCCTGTAAGGCTTCAAAATCCTCTTGTCGTTTCTCTTTGACAATCTGACTTAAGCTATACGCACAATCAGAATTAATTGCTTTAAGTATTTTCTCTGAAATCTGTGCCATTGTGTTTTCCTCCTTATATCAGCAACTTTCAACATCGGGATCACTGTTAATTCTGCTGCACTGGCTGTTGGTTAGATCGGGTGGAGGATTTGTAATATTGATTGTTCCACCACCAAACATTAAATTATCGGAGTCTGAAACATGGCTATTATCCCCAACAACGTGACCCAATTCATGACCGAAAGTCCAGGGGCTTGCAGATGAACCACTCCAATATCCCCGTCTTCCAGGAGGATGAGCAGCGCAACCAGCAAAACCGCCATTGCTAGTATTAATATAATAGCCCACAACATCAGCTCCCATGTCTCTCCCTAAATCAAACAGTTCATCTTCTTCATCACTGACGCTATGACCGCTGCCAAAGCAATCGTCCTGATCGAGAACCAGGAGGTTTGGGCGATTTACAGTAATACTACCAACACAGTATATCCAGTTGTTACATTCATTTTGGTAGACAATATTGGCGTTATCCAAGTCCCGCTGCAAGTTTGGTGAGGCACCCTGGATTGTCACCAATGCTAGCCGAACAAAGGGTCTATTCTGAATTAGGTTTAACCGTTCCTTTAAAGACCGATTTTGGGGGTTATCGTTACCATAGACTCCTAAAATATCTCTTCTTAGAGACAGGGGAGCTGACTTATTAAGACAAGTAGATGCTAAGGAGCGTACGCTCAAAGTCGCCATTATGATTCCTCCTTGCTATTGAGAGACAAAATGGGGGTATTTGAGATGTGATTCCCCCAAGTAGAAATGGAAACTAAGGACAGTTGGCGCAACATGCCCCCGTTCCTATATCATTGCAGAGCAACCAAAACGGGAATGAGACCTGTGCCGCTCTTTAGGTCGCTGAGTGCTTTTCCGATGACAGCACCAAAGGAGCGCAGAGGATCTGATGCTTTCATAGCATGTCCTGGTGTCGAGGATGTAGTTAATAGATCACCTACCTCAATGGCACCATGATTGGCATCTACTTTGCAATAAACACGCCCCATCAATGCAACAGGGAGCTGTTTGTTAGTATTACTATTTCGACCTAGGATGATCCCAGGTTTTAGATCTCCTGCACCTGCAATAACACCTGCTACTCGCTTGTTATATGCGCTCTCGCTGATACGTAATCGCGCTTCCTTACCAATGGCTACTACGGTACCTGGCTCAAGTAGTTCAGGATCTTCAACTGGGAAATCCTCTGCACAGTCAGCGTTTTGGAGAATAATGTCTCCTGTTCCTCCATTAAGGTGAATGGTCGCTTGACTTCCAGTTGCGTTGTCACTACTGGAAGCGAACAACCAGATATTACCTTCTTCTCCGTTACCACCAAACCATCCATTAGCACCATTTGCGTCAAGACGAATGCGATTCTGCCCAGTACCATTTCTAAGGACTAAATCGCCATCACTACCATCCCCTCCAGCAAAAATATTGCTCGAAGATTGATCAATTGTTACTGGCATGTATATACCTCCAAAAACCCGTTTAATATATAAAAAATAGTTTAATTCAGTCTAATTTCTTATCTCTATCATATTATCCAAGCTCCATCAGTCTAAAACATCTCTGTAATCAAACTTAATCTAAAACCTTATAGTTGGAAAATTAGTATAGTAGAAAGCCAGATATTAGAGTTTTACCTAAATAAAAAATCCGACATCAACAGAGAAAAATTCAGCTAAAGCAAAAGCTTTAGCTTTACTAATACTTCGTTTACCATTGACTACTTCTGAGACAACTTACCTCGAACCGATTACACCGATTCAGTTTTCCTGACTTGATTTCATTGGCTTCCATGAGGTGTAAAAGTACTCGCTGGGGCGTACTTGAGGGAATTAGATCATGTTTTAAAATTTTTTAATTGAGGTAACTAATAATTTGGCATGGGATTCGGGATTAACAGTGAGGGTCATTTTTCCATTTATTCTTTGAATATTCAGCGGGGTTAAAAAGTTGTCATGGTAATGCAAATGCATTACTCTAAACATAGAACTAATTTTTTTCAACGATGACTTATCCCACAGTTATAGAAACAGAATCTACTCTGACAGATCGCTATCAAACTACAATCCCTGCTCCTGTTCGCACTGCCTTGGGTTTGAGCAAGAAAGATAAAATTCGTTACGCCATTCATCAAGACGGGACTGTAACTATAACTAAGAATAATCTTGGTGGAGAAGATCCTGTACTAACAAAATTTCTAGATTTTCTAGCCACTGATATGGAAACTAATCCACAGAATATACAGGCGCTTGGCTCTAACTTAAGAGAAAGAGTATCTGACTTAGTAGCTGGAGTAGAAGTAGATCTTGATCAACCTCTGAGTGAAGAGGATGAGTAAAATTGTCTAGAAACCAATCTTTGGTAATCAATGGATGGAGAATCTACGCCCACCCACTTTTTCTCAACCAATTTGAAGAACTTATAACGACTGTAGAAAATCTGCGACGAAAAAATCCTGAAACTTATCGCAGTAAGAATGCAACGAAAAGACTAGCAGCCATAGCTAAATTAGCATTTGAAATTATTCCTGCTGATCCAACGCGCAAGGAATATCGTCAAGGTAATACATTAGGCGAGGATTACAAACACTGGTTTAGAGCTAAATTTTTCCAACAATATCGGCTTTTCTTCCGCTATCATCAGGGTTCTAAAATAATTGTTTATGCTTGGATAAATGACTATAAGTCCAAACGAGCCTATGGGAGTAAAACTGATGCTTATCGAGTATTTCAAAAAATGTTGAATAGTGGTAATCCTCCAGATAATTGGAACAGTCTACTCACAGAAGCTAAAAGAGAAAGAGAAAGATTATCTAAAGCTATCGAAGCTCAAAAATTTAATTGAATCATCAATTTTTTACCGATATTTATTAACTAATATTTTTTTTCTCTTGTAACTTAATTCGAATTTCTTCGTGAAACTCTTTGGTAATCGGATAAAAATAAGCCAAGATGACACCGATAATTAAAGTAATAGTAGGTAAAGGCGCGATCGCGATACGAATTGCCAGTAAAGCACTATCAGGTTGTTGAGGAATTGCTTCTCCAGGAATTCTTTCGATAAATCCTGATAATTGTAATGCAATACCAACCAAAAATACGGCAAAAGCTAGACCGAATTTTTGCAATAAAACCATAAAACTATAAAAAACTCCTTCCCTTCTCTGTCCCGTATTCAGTTCATCTAATTCAATAACATCGGGTATCATCGACCAGGGAATAAGATAGGCGACAGAGACTCCAAAACCAGCTATGATTGCCAAGATATAAAGTTCTGTAATTTGTCCTGGTTGAATTAAGAATAATCCGATTTGGGCAAGTATCCAAAAACTTGTGCCGATAAAATAGACTGCTTTTTTTCCAATTTTACTACTAACAAATTTCCAGAAGAATAACATAATAAGTGCTGTTCCTTGAACCGCGATCGCAATTTTTGGGAAATCAGGTTCTGCCATACCCATATAGCTAACAGTAAAATAAATCAAAATTGAAGCGGTAAGTTGTACTGCTAACCAAGAACATAAATAAATACCGATCACATAACGAAAAGGTTTGTTTTGTAGGGCAATTTTGACCTGCTTTAAGAATGGAATATTGGTAGTAGAATCAGCACTATTGCGATGAGCAATAGCATCGCGATCGCATAAATGGGATTCGGTTTGAGAAAATATTAATGTATAACCAAACCCAAATAACTGTAATCCAAGAAGTAAGCCTAAAACTCCGTAGTCAATAGCAGAGAATAAATTAACAATTCCATAAATCAGAGAAATAGTAGCAATTGCGATTAAAAGATAACCCAGATTTTTTTTGTATTTCTGATTTAAAATTGGTTCTGTTCCCCGTTCCTGAATGCGCAAAGCACACCATAAAACAGCAACCATTGCCAGGATCGATACTACTAGACCTAAGACAAAATATTGTTTATTAAGATCCTCAGGATAAACTTGAAAAATAACAGTTGCCAGCACTAAAGATAAGATACTTCCGCCAATCGAAAAAGCAAAGCGAAAACTATTGAGATTTGTGCGTTCGTTATAATCCTGGGTTAACTCTGGAGTCAAAGTTGTATAGGGTAAATTGACAGCAGTATAAGAAAGATGAAATAAGATCGCAACTACCACATAATAGGTAAATAAACACCAGTCATTAACATTGGTATCACTACTAAAATTAGGCACTAACCAGAGGCACAAAAAGGATAAACCGAAAGGAATCATCCCGCAAAGCATCCAAGGAATCCGCCTGCCCCATTTAGTTCTGGTGCGATCGCTTAAAACCCCAATAATCGGATCATTAATCGCATCCGAAACCTTTCCTATCGCTAAAATACTGCCCGCCATTCCCGCAGGTAACCCAGCCACATTTGTGCAAAAATATAGTAGAAAAAAAACTAACACATTAGCCGTAATTGCTGGTCCCATATCTCCCGAACCATAGGCTAATTTCGTAGTAAAATTAAGTTTTTCTGTCTTCATGATTGGTGATCTCTGGTGACTAGTTACTGGTTACTAATAAAATGATTTAGCCATAAACAACAAGGTTATAGAGTAATGCACAGATCTTAATCTCTCTGAGAATACAAATACTGTTATACATCAAGACGTAATTAATTATTAATTGTTAATTATTCATTATTAATTAAATAAATGGGCGATTTATACATTTCCTGGTCAGAATATCATAAAAAAATCGAGCAACTAGCGATCCAGATTCATCAAGCTGGTTGGGAATACGATTATATTGTTTGTTTGGCAAAAGGCGGTGTCCGAGTGGGTGATATTCTATGTCGTATATTTGATAAGCCTTTAGCGATTCTTTTTACTTCTTCCTACGCTAGTTTTGCTAAAGACAATCATCATCCTACCCGCAGTAAAATTAAATTTTCTGAACATCTTTCTATGATTGAATCAAATTTAACGGGCAAAATTTTATTGGTAGATGATTTAGTAGATTCGGGAATAAGTTTACAACAATCAATTGAATGGTTACGCGCTCGTTATTTTCAAGAGATGAAAGAAATAAAAACTGCGGTGATTTGGTATAAGGGTTGTTCTGTGATCAAGCCTGATTATTATGTGGACTATCTTCCTGATAATCCTTGGATTCATCAACCTTTTGAACATTATGAAACAATGACCATAGACCAATTATCGTCCCTTCAGAGTCAGAATTCATAAAAAGCCAGTGAAAGCACCAACAAAAAATTCTTGAAAACACTCGGTAATTTCCTGTTTTTCGTAAAACTTGTGTAAAAATAACGAGAATCAAATAAATTGGCGATCGCTTTTCTCAAAGAAACTAAAAAAAACTTATTTTTAGTTAAAAGTCAAGCAGTAATAGTTAGTAAATGATATCATAATTTTGCGATCGCTTTTAGGCAAAAGATGTCATAAAGCCGTACAGATGAAACTAACAACTCTTTCTCACTCACCAGTAAGTATTCTCGGCTTGGGAAGCAATCAGTCAATAGATATTAACTACATACAGACTGCGTTTACAGCTGGGGTCAATTACTTCTTCTTCTACAACCTTTCATGCGAGGGTTTACTTTCTGGACTCAAAACCTTACTGAAAGGACAGCGAGAAAAAATATTAGTGGCAACTGGTAGCGAATATAGAGAGCGCAAAGCATTAAACAAATATTTAGAGCTGGTGCGTCAGCGTCTTAATATTGAGGTGATCGACCTGTTCTTTCTCGAATATGTATCTCCTGCTGATGATTTTGCAACAGTAGAAATCATGCTCGAAGAACTTTATCATTGGCAAGAGCAAGAATTAATTCGTTATGTAGGAGTTACAGTTCACAATCGATCTCTAGCAATGAAACTGATTGAGGACAGAAAGGTTGATGTGTTGATGCATCGCTACAATATGGCTCATCGCAAAGCTGAACAAGATGTACTACCAGCTGCCAAAAATGCTGATATTCCCTTAATCGCATTTACTTGTACTCGTTGGGGTTCATTACTGAGAGGTCATCCAAATTGGCAAGGAAAAATACCCACAGCAGCAGATTGTTATCGATATGCTCTTACTAATGACGCTGTCAGAATTGTTTTAACTGCACCTCAGAATTTAGCTCAATTAAATGAGAACCTTCAAGTGCTCAAAAATCCAAAACTAGATCAAGCTGAAAAATCTCGTTGGGAATCCTATGGAGATTTGGTTTATGGTGATGGCCAAGATTCTTTTGACACTCAATGGCTCTAGAGCGTCGATTCGGTATTTATAAATTACTAGTTAGGTGAGAGGGGGGAGTGTGGGAAGAAAAGGAAGAAAGGGAAGAAAGAGAAAGCAAAAAGCTTAACCTATCTTGATTCTCCCCACACCCCCGTTGCCCCCCACACTTCCGTTTCCCTCTCAATTAATGATTGCTCTTGATTACTGAATCGGTGTTCTAGTAAAGCCATCCCCTATCCATATTCAGAGCTGCAATAGCTTTGCCATCGGAAGCATCAGCATAAGCCTGCAATACTAACTCCGATTCAGGGGGAAGGATTACACTTTTCAATAAAATTGATTTTCCTTGGTAATTTCAACTACCGCAAAGCGTCATTATCAGTGTTACAAACACCACTGACATAGAATAATTGATTATTTTGAGTCTGGCTTAGTATAATCTGGGCTAAGTATCATCAACTCACCACTTCCGTTTGCTCGAATGGCTAGAACAGGTGGACGTTGATCGCGATCTGCTTTCGGTGGTAGAGCAGGGAAGAGATAAAACCAGCCGTTGTTTTCCAAAAGCAAGCGCCATACTCTGGTATTTTCTGGCGTGACCACATCATTAGTTTCCCGTCCCCTCAAATAATCGAATAGCCCCTTATCGCCAATAATCCGATAACCTTCCAAAGAAGGATCTAAGAACAGATTATCGAGGTTGCGTCCTAATACAGAACTCTTTTCAGGAGTTACGAAAGTAATGACAGGCAATAGAGAGGTATCGTTAATGGCATCTCGTCGAGCATCGATAGTTCCTTGAATGCGAGCTAACCAAAACAGAGCAACTAACAGCCAAGTGACAATGATAGTATCATTTCGGAGCGATTGCGGAAAAACTTCGGCTAATGAGCGTAGCGTTCGTGCAATCAGCGATCTATGGAGTTTCTGCGCGAATTCTCTTAATCGCGATCGCCCCTGATTCGATTGATTCCCTTCTAAGGTGTTGAGAGGTTGAAGTAACCAGAGAGTGAATTTAATTAGAATAATTGTAGCGATCGCAACTAAAGCCGTTCTCCCAAATGCCCAGAAATCCCCTAGGCAAACTTGGATAGGAACAAAAAGAAATGATCTGATGGGGAAGTCAAGTCGAATAATTTCTAATTGGAAAAAGCTGTAATACGCCCAGCGGTATAACCAACCCGTAAAATAAAGGAAAATACCTAGCAAGCCAACTAGACTGGCAAACGTTCCTAAAATCTTTGTTTCGCTGGGTGGTTGAGGAATGTTGGACATAGGTTATTTGGCAAATTAGCTAGGTTCTAGGGAAAAGTTTAGGCGGATTGAGCGCTCAAACTATCTCGAATTCTCAACACAACTCTTATCTTAGGGTGGAAAATGCCCACCTTACATAGATGTGGGGATATTATTTGAACCCTCTAGGGGTTAAGAAAATCATGAAAGCTTTTCTCAAAGTAGTGGTTGTTACTCTTTTTGCGTCAATGACGGGATTGGCAGGATATGCTTCCCAACCGCCAAGTCATCAGAATAGTTTAGCTCAAGCTCAAAATGTTCTCGGACAAAATTCCCCCATTTCGGTATTTTTGCCCGATTTGGCAAAGGTGCTATTGAAGGGAGGGTCGTCTATGTCTGGTCGGTTAACAGCGCTCGATGCCCAGGCACAACAGATTAAGCTGGAGTTAAGTGGTGAATCTGAAATATTAGAGATCGCAGATATTGAGAAAGTGGAGTTTAGAGGTGAGGTTATTTTAGGCTGTGGCAATTCTGATTGCAAGATAGTTATTCGGGGTGATGAGGAGGAGACATCCGCAGGCAATAATCAAAAAACCTGGAGAGAACCCCTGACTAATTTTAGGGTAATTAATCCCAGCACGGGAAAAGCTCAAATTCAACTGGCATCACTACCTAAGTTAGAGTTGAGGGGAATTCTTGCGGTTGCTGCGAGTAGTTCCTATGTGGTGGACGAGATTCAATTTGATTCTTCAGGGATGATTACTCTAAAGGTAACACCTCGTTAGCTGTATTAGTTGAACTGCTTGTAGTACCCAGGCAAAAGATTGGTTGGTAGATAAAACTGTAGATAAAACTAATGAAACGAATTCTAGGCGGGATTTTGGCTTTGGGTGTTTGTTTGACTCCGGTAACTGTACCGTTGATAGCTCAACGTACTTGGGCGCAAACACAGGATGTAGAGGCGCAAATACAACAACTTAGACAGCAAGCACTGAAACAGTCACGGCAAGGAAAACCTTTAGAATCAATAGAAACCTTACAGCAGATTTTAACTATTGCGCAACAATTAGAAGATAGAAAGCTTGAAGTCTGGACATTGCTAGGAATGGGTTTGAACTACGGCAACATCGGACAAACCCAGCAGGCCTTATCATTCTACGAGCAAGCCTTGCCCATCCTTCGGGAAGTGGGCGATCGCGCTGTGGAAGCTGTCACCCTCAACAATATTGGGGCAGTCTACGACAGCATCGGGCAACCCCAGCAGGCCTTGTCATACTACGAGCAAGCCTTGCCCATCC
>JASJDR010000289.1 GCA_030065615.1 Xenococcus sp. MO_188.B8
ATCAAAATATTTTAGCGATCGCGATAATTGTCCTTCATTCTCTTGTCAAACTGCTACAAGCCTTACACAGACAGTCTTAGCCATCATTTATTAGGTAACTCAATTTAAAAATAAGCGAACGGTGAGTCTTTAGTGGAAATCGCTCTTGTACTGGCTTTAAAACCTCGTTTAATTTTGTTAGATGAACCAACCGCCGGGATGAGTCGAGAAGAAGCCCAAAGAATTGTCGAATTAATCAAACAATTGCGACAAGCTACAGGTTGTACTTTTCTTATTACAGAACACGATTTAGATGTAGTTTTCAATCTTGCAGAATTGCTCGTCGTCATGCACCAAGGCAGAATAATTCTCCAGGGAGATCGCCAAGTGATTAGCAACTCACCCGAAGTCCGTCGTGTTTATTTGGGAACAAACTAAAAATGGAAAAATTTATTTGTGATCTTCCTAAAGCCGAATTGCACCTTCATATTGAGGGAACTCTTGAGCCAGAACTGATGTTTAAATTGGCAGCACGCAACCAGATTAAATTGCCCTTCGAGTCAGTAGCAGCGGTAAAAAAAGCCTACAATTTTCAAAATTTACAGTCATTTCTCGATATTTACTATCAAGGCACTCAAGTTCTTCAGCAGGAACAAGATTTTTATGATTTGACCTGGGCTTATCTGCAAAAAGCGGTTAATCAAAATATACGACATAATGATGTAGTGATGTGCACCGGGATGATCCGAAATTTTCGCTAGAACTTCCTTGCCCAGTTCAGCTGCTCGCTCCTGCTTAACATAACTCTTATCGGTCGGTTCTGCGGTAGCCAGATGCGCGAGTGCATAGATAGAAGTTGCTTCCGTATCTTCGGGGAATTCCTGGTAAACTTTTTTCCAACCTTGCTCAAAGTTAATTAAATTAGGCTTTTCATCGCGGCTCCAACCTAGGGAATAATAAGCTGCCACCGCTTCTATATAGGCTTGCTCCCACTTCGTTTTTTGCCCTCGGGTCTGGGCTTCCTTGACCAAATCCTGACCTCTCTCAAAGTTTTCTTGACTGGGAGGGTCCGACCACAGTGGATGGATATAACTCATCGCTTGGCCCCAATAACCCATCGCACAGTCGGGGTCAGTCTCAGTAACTCTGATGAAGGTAGCTCTTGCTCCTTCGTAGGTCATGTGATGTAGTAAAGCCAGTCCTCGCTCCGCATATCGAAGAGCTGACTCCTTACAGGAAACGGGAAAACTCACAGTCCCCAGTTGCTCGCCGTAGGTGTCACTTTGAATCTGGGTACTTCCCTTCTGCTTCAAAAGTACTTGCCTCACCTGACCAACTGCCAAATCTCCAGCTAAAATAGCGCAGATGAGAAGCAATCCGTAGGCGAATCTATTTTTCATGACGACCTAACACCGATTCTCCAAAGCATTAGAAACTCTAGAATCTAGTGAGAATATAGAACTATATTTATTATAGTCATTGCAATCCCATTAGTTTTCCATAGCATATCTTCTCTGGTTAGGTTTCAAGATTTGACTATTCAACTACTAGCTGAGAATTAAGCGAGGAATTTGAACATTCAAGCAATCATGAGGAAACTAGCCTATGAATTCAAATTTACTACAAGTTAGAGATATTCATACTTATTACGGGGACAGTCATATCCTGCAAGGAGTTAGCTTAGAAGTTGCCAAGGGGGAAATTGTCGTTCTCCTTGGCAGACACGGCGTAGGTAAGACTACTACTTTACTTAGTATTATGGGCATTCACCCCCCCTTGAAAGGTAGTATTCGCTTTAACAAAGAAGAAATTGCTGGATTACCTAGCTGGGACATTGCCCGTCGAGGAATTGGCTTAGTCCCAGAGAATCGCCGACTATTTCCCGAACTAACAGTGGAAGAAAATTTGGAGGTCGGGAGCAAAGCCAGTCAAAGAGGTTACAATTTAGAAACCGCTTATGCAGATTTTCCTGAATTGTTTGATTTGCGCCAACGCCAAGCAGGTCAACTTTCTGGTGGACAACAACAAATGCTGACTATTGCTCGCACCCTGATGGGTAATCCTCAAATGTTACTGATGGACGAACCTACGGAGGGATTAGCACCCCTTATCGTAAAACGTATTGTTGAGATTGTGAAGAGATTAGCTAGTCGCGGATACACGCTCCTGATTACCGATCAAAATATTACCTTTGCCCTGGAATTAGCTCATCGAGTTTACATTCTCGATACGGGAATGATGAAGTGGAGTGGAACAATGGCTAAATTGCGCTCTAATCGTGAAATATTAGAAAAATATCTGGCAGTTTCCCTTTAAGCGCCATAAATACTATTAATTCCTTGAAGCTAATCTTACTGGACAGTGCGAAGTTCTTGTTTGGGGAAGAAATATCGAGAAAAAAGACATCCCGATACTCAAGGAGTACGAAATGTCAGATACTGACTGAGATAATCACAACCAGTCAGTGTAATGAGAGAATTGTATCAGGGTCTTGAGCAAATTATGGTTCAGTTCCGCCCAGTATTTAGGCGAGAGGCAACCTTTGAGTGGTTTGTCCTGCTGCTGTGGGGAATCATGCTGAGCAGGCAACCACCTGCGGTCACCAGCTATTTAAATGCATTAGGCTTAGGCGAAGGATATTACCATCAGGCGCTTCATTGGTTTCATTCTAGCGCCTTTAGTGTGGATGCTTTGTGCGATTCGTGGGGAGAGTGGCTCAAAAAGCACGTCGCATGTCATCGGCTCAAGGGTCAGCGGGTGTATGTCGGAGATGGCATCAAAGTGGGGAAAGAGGGACGCAAGATGCCAGGGGTCAAAAGGTTACACCAAGAGTCGGAGGATGTGAGTAAGGCCGAATGGATTCGAGGGCATTATTTCAGTGCTTTAGGATTATTATTGAGTGCCGAGCAAGCCTTGGCAAGCGACTCTCATTGTGTTGAAAGTTCATGATGGAATTGAGGGAATTGAGGAAGATGCAGCACTGACGTTAGTGGATAAAATGGCACTACTATGTGTGAAGTATATGGAAAAGGGCAGCTATGCCCTTTTGGATGCCTACTATGCCTCGGTCAAAGTTTTGGCTCCATTTCGAGACAAGGGCATCCACCTGATTAGTCGAGTGCGCATTACAACGGTTGCTCATGCAGCCTTTTCTCGTCGACCTGGCAAGCATGGTCCCGGACGCCATCGCCAATGGGGTAGTGCGATTAAATTACGCGAATTGTTTGCTCCAATTGAGCTGTGTAATAAAGTCTCAGTATGGCTATATGGTCAATCGATGAGCGTATACTATCAATGTTTTGAGTTTTACGCTTGATAGTCCGGATGAGCCTGTACTATTCGTCTTGACTCAGTTGCCCTCTGGTAAGCGGATTATCTTGCTATCGAGCGACCGAAGTTTAACCGGAGCAGAGGTAATTGAAGCCTATGGTTGGCGCTTCAAAATTGAGGTCAGTTTTCGCACTCTCGTGCATCTGCTGGGAGGGTTTGCTTATCGCTTCTGGCTCAAATCAATGGAGCGAGCCTCTACATGGCCTCAAAACCTGCAATTAAAGGACTATCCTGAGACCATTCGGACGCAAATCTCCGCTAAAGTAGAAGCCTTTGAGCGCTTTATCAATCTTAATGCTCTTGCCTTAGGGCTGCTCCAAGTTCTCGCTCTGGAGATGCCCAAGACTATTTGGCAGCACTTTCCCTTCTGGTTTCGTAGCCTTCCCAAACATGGTTATCAAGCGTGAACGAATTGTCCGTCTGGCACTTCAGAATCAACTTGAAGTCAATTTATCTCGAAGTAGAGCAGCTCTACTTCTGGATAAATTACTTAGAGCTAAAATAGGGCATTCTCCAGTCCATGACAAATCAGACTTGGCTGCCTGAAGTTAGCTGCAAAACACAAAAAAAACTTATTACTGTTCAGATCAGCAATATTCAGCAATTAAATGATCAGTAAATAAAGAGAGTCAATAAAACACTAATTCTACATATATTCTCAAAAAGCTAATAGCCAAGAGCCAAAACCTAAGAGCTATATTAGTATTACTATTTAATTCATGTTTTAAATCGGCAACGCTCAATAGAGAAATCATGTTGAAGAGTTCAACTGCTTAAGAAGAGACTTCATCCTGAACAATGAGCAAGGAACAGGGAGCGTAATGAACGATGTAATTACTGACACTACCGAGAAATATTTCTGCTAAACCTCTCCGTCCACGGCGTCCCAAGACAATTAAATCGGCTTCCCAATTCTTGGCCATTTCCAGAATCATGTGTTCAGGTTTGTCAACTTGGCAATTCCATTCTGTAGCAATGCCCTGCTCTTTCGCTTTATTTACATACCCAGCTAACCACTGATTAGCTTTTTCTACGCTTTCTTGGTATCTCTCCTTAAAATCTTCCGCAGTTTCACTGTGGTACGAAGCAGGTTGAACCCAAAAGGGACTGTCGGAGTTAATACAGTAGCATAACATTAGAGAAGCACCATTTTGCTTAGCGGTTGCTAAACCACGTTCAAATACTACTTCACTCATAGGTGAGGAATCTAGAGCAACTAAGATTTTTTGATATTCCATGTTTTCTACTCCCAATTATAAGTTCTAACCTTGGGCATAGTGCAAAGAGCATAGAACTGTTTTTTTGCTTAGCAGTTCAATTTTTTATACTTACCCGTTTAATATCATCTCAGCTTTTAAGTATGACAGATGTATTTAAGATATAAAATTTTATATTCCTGATCTCTTTCTCCCCTGATAGTACACCATATTTAGGGCGATGGGGCGAATATACTTCGCCCCTTAAAAGTTCCTGAATGACGGGAAGAAATAAATGAGAGGATAATGAGACCCTGAGAGGCTAAGAGTCAATAGCTAGTCAACAGCTATTTGGGAAACTAATTATTTACTTGTAAACCAGCATTTGCCTGGCTGTATTCTTCTATGGCAATCGAAACGGGTTTGGCTTGCCAAATATCCTCGCAATATTCCCAAATCGAGCGATCGCTAGAAAACTTACCCATCCGTGCCACATTCAAAATTGACATCCGCGTCCAATTATCGCGATCGCGATAGGCTTGGCTGACTTGATCTTGACAGTCAACATAGGACTGATAATCAGCTAACAGTAAGTAGGGATCATCATAAAGAAGATTGTCCACTAAAGGTTGGAACAGACCTGTATCGCCGTGGGAGAAGAAACCAGAACTAATGAGGTCGATAACGGCTTTGAGTTCTGAGTTGGAGTTGTAGTAATCTCTAGGATTGTAACCTTGTGCTTTGAGTTGATAAACTTCTTCTGTTTTTAACCCAAACAGGAAGAAATTTTCTGCGCCTACTTCTTCGCGGATTTCGACATTGGCTCCGTCAAGAGTGCCAATTGTCAAGGCTCCATTGAGAGAAAATTTCATGTTTCCCGTGCCAGAAGCTTCTTTGCCTGCGGTGGAAATTTGTTCAGAAAGATCGGCAGCAGGATAAACTCTTTGACCGAAGGTGACATTATAGTCAGGGAGAAATACCACTTTCAGGCGATCGCGTATATCAGGATCTTTATTGACCACATCACCAACGGAGTTAATCAATTTAATAATCAACTTCGCCATAAAATAACCTGGTGCAGCTTTTCCCCCAAAGAAGAAGGTACGAGGAGTAATATCTAGATTGGGATTTTGTTTGAGACGATTGTACAGCGTTATAATGTGCAGAACATTGAGATGTTGACGTTTGTATTCGTGAATCCGTTTGACCTGAATATCGAATAAAGATTCGGGATTGACCGAAATTCCCACTCTTTTCTGGGTGTAAGCAGCCAAATCTTGCTTGATCGCTTGTTTGATTTCCCGCCATTGTTGTCTAAAAGCAGCATCACCAACAAAAGCTTCTAATTTTTTCAATTCATCGAGATTATTAATCCAGCCATCGCCAATTTTGTCCGTAATGAGTTTAGTTTGTCGCGGATTACTGAGCACCATCCAGCGACGGGGTGTCACCCCATTAGTTTTATTACTAAATTTCTCAGGCCATAATTCATAAAAATCTTTCAAGATCGTAGATTTAACCAACTCACTATGTAAGGCAGCAACCCCATTGATCGCGTAGGAACCCACACATGCTAGATTTGCCATGCGGACGTATTTATCTCCACTTTCATCAATAATCGATAGTCGCGATAACTTCTCTCCATCTCCGGGATATTTCATCCGCACTTGGTCGAGAAAACGCTGATTGATTTCATAGATAATCTCTAAATGCCGCGGCAGAATCCGAGCAAAAATATCAAGAGACCATTTCTCCAGGGCTTCTGGCAACAGAGTGTGATTAGTATAGGCAAAGGTTTTCTTAGTAATCTCCCAAGCTTTGTCCCATTCTAAATGATGCTCGTCTACCAGCAAACGCATTAATTCTGCTACCCCGATAGAGGGATGAGTGTCATTGAGTTGCGCCGTAAATTTCTCAGCAAAAATTTCCACACTATCTCCATCCAACATGTGAATGCGAATCATATCTTGCAGAGAACAGGAGACAAAAAAGTATTGTTGTTTGAGACGCAGTTCCTTGCCCTGAATCGGTTCGTCATTGGGATAGAGAACTTTGGTCAAGTTTTCTGAACCGACTTTGGCATCAACTGCACCGTAGTAATCGCCAACGTTAAACTTATAAAAATCAAACGATTCACAGGCTTCTGCTTTCCACAGGCGCATGGTATTAGCAGTGTTGACTTTGTAGCCTAAAATTGGAGTATTGTAAGGAATCCCCTTGAGAACGTATTCTGGTACCCAATGTACTCGATAGTTACCTTGGTCGTCAGTGTAACCTTCGGTATAACCACCAAACTTCACTTCTACTGAGTTTTCTGGATCGGCAATTTCCCAAGGATTACCATATTGCAGCCATTTATCGGTGATTTCTACTTGCCAGCCATCGTGAATTTCTTGATCGAAGATGCCAAATTCATAGCGAATACCGTAGCCAATAGCCGGAATTTCTAAGTTAGAGAGAGAATCCATATAGCAAGCAGCCAAACGACCCAAACCGCCATTACCTAAGCCGGGTTCTTCTTCTTGTTCAATTAGTTCTTGGAGATCTAATCCAGACTCTTCAACTGCTTGTTTAACTTGATCCCAGATGCCCAAATTAATCATATTATTGCCCAAATGAGGCCCAACTAGGAATTCGGCGGAGAGGTAACAGACAACTCTAACATTTTGTTTGAGATAGGCTTGAGTAGTTGCCAGCCAGCGTTGGAGAAGGCGATCGCGTACTGTGTAAGCCAAGGCCATGTAAAAATCGTTTTTGGTGGCAATCTCGGGAAATTTTCCTTGAATATAGAAGAGATTATCTTCTATCGCCCGTCTGAGGGTTTCTACCTTCAGTCCCGTGCGATCGTCTTCAATAACTAGATTTGTTTGGGGTTGAGCAGATTGAGATAAAGTCATAATTGATGTTTCTCCTCAATGAAAGAATATTGAAAGTTGGGCGTTGCTAGGTCAAGGCATGAATTACTAGTGTAGGGACGTAGCATGCTACGTCCCTACAAATTTGTCGAATGTTAAACAAAAGAATTTCATACATCAAATCAACAACATCGAAAATTAAACAACTTGAACATGTAGCGAGAATGGAAGCTAATAGATATTGGCTATTAGCTTGAGAATTATTTTTTTTCTTTATTAGCAAACTCTTGAATCATAGTCTCTGTGTGCAGTACGACATCGACTGTAGATATCGAGTTATTTAAAACATGGAAATAGTTCATTTTGTCATTGACATCACTAAGTTTTTGTTTTAGTGCCTCAGTCTGCGCTTCATCATTGGTGGCTTCTAGCTCGCTTAACAGCTTTCCTTTGAGTACTTTGTAATAGGACTGCAAATCGCGAAAGTAGGAATGCAATCCCGTAACTATACTGATGACTGAAGAAGTATCGGCAGAAAACTCTGGTTTAGAAGTACTCATTCTATTTACTCTTTACTTAACTTTGGATAAAATGTATTGAATTTTACAAATTAGCTTTTTCTATAAGAAACTTGCAGCAGAATCAAGAAAATATGGTTCTTAATTTGTAATTTGTTTTGGCAAGAATTCTTGATGTAAAACTACTTACAAAGACTAGAATTATGATCTCACAATATTATTGGATAAAATCCTGAGATCAGATTTTCTTTATAAAAGAATTTTGGTAAAGATTCAGGTTTCCAAGTGAGAGATTAAAGAAGGACGTTCATGAATAGCAACAGTTGCGAGGAGAGATTTGGTAAAAAAATCCATCACAGAACGTCCCTGAA
>JASJDR010000290.1 GCA_030065615.1 Xenococcus sp. MO_188.B8
GCCCTCCTAAATCTACCTAAATAATGACTAATACTCTCTCCCTCTAATGGTGCAACCATAAACCACCAAGGTTGAATTTCTTCTACTTCCATCATTTATACTCCCCTGCTACTTCTTTCAAAGTTGCCAGATCGATTTTCGATAAACCCTTTTTCAAAGCTCTAATCGCAGCTTCTCGCAGAATCATGTCGAGTAAACCAACATAGCCTCCTGTAGCTTCTCCTAAAATCTTCATCATCCTTTTCCCTGTTAAGTTAGAAGCAACAGGTAGCTTTAAAATATTTTGCTCCCAAATACCGACAACATCAACAAAATCATCCCCTGATAACTTACCAAAGCGATGACAAGCGCGGAAACGATTATAGACTTGTTCATCCTTCTTGATTACAGCATCCAAGCGATCTGTTCCAACTAACACTACAGCAATATTTAAATTGTCAAAAATATCTCTTACTTCAGCAAAAGTCTTGGGCTTTAAGCGATCAGCTTCATCAATAATTAGCATCTCCACACCACAACTTTTCAAAACCCGCAGCATTCGATCTCTAATCTCTGCAACTGTTCCCTTGGTCATTTGATATTTGAGATGTTCGATAATCGCCTTAAACAAATCCTTCGCACCGCATTCTTGAGGAATTTGAATATAAACCACGGGAACAATTGGCGGTTTACCTACTTCTTGAATTGGCTTATGTCGTAATCGATAGGAATTACAAGCCACAGTTTTGCCCGTCCGCGACTCTCCCACCACTCGACAAGACTGCCTTGCTTGGCGTTTTCCTTCTAACCATTGATGGAGAACTTCTACTTGTTTTAAATTAACTACATTTTTGCGGTTTAATCGTTTAATTTCTGCTTGCAGTTGATCGCTGGGTAATTCAATGTCTCCTAGTCGTTTAGCCACTATTTTGGCATCCTGTGCTGTCATAATCTAAAACCCATAATCATCTTGTAATTCTTCGTAATCAAATACTTCTACTTGAGGAGTTTCTCTTGTCGATAGAGATACGCCCTCTTCTTCGTCTAGTTCATCAGAAGTCTTAGTATGACTAAATCTCTTGTTTGCTAGTAATTCGGCTTGCTCCTCTTTTTGTCTTTCTTTACGAGTTTTCTTGTCTGGTGGAGTAAATAAAGAGCGATCGCGTATTTCTTCCAGAATCGAACGGTTACTAATAGTTTTTCCAGCTTCTCTTACCTTGCGGCTACTAACTTTGGCTTCATCCAGAGAAATAGTTTCCGTTTCCAAGTTCTGAGCATAAGCATGAGCTAGAAATACCTCTTTATTTCCTTCTTTTCGGTAAACTAAAACCTCTGTGATATCCCTAGGTTCATAGCGTAAAACAACTGTTTCACCAGCATAGCCAGCTAAATATTCACCACGATACATTAGGTTTTCAAACTGAATATAGCCACCCCTTTGTATTCTGCGTCTAGTTTGCTTCATCAAACAGATATCTAAATCTCTAATCGCGATCGCATCAGGTGCAGCAATCAACCCAGATTCCCAACGTTGATACCTAGTTTGATCTCCCATCCGTGCATCAAGACGCTGATTATAGTTATCTACGATGTAACGTACTAACTTTCTTTCCAAATTTTGCAAAGTAAGACTAGCTTTCTTTTCTGCTTCTTCAGGACGCTCTTGAACATTAGATCCTGTATATCCTGGTAAAGTCGAGAATAGCTCTGTATTAAAAGTTTTGAAAGGACGTTCGACAATTCCTCCCTCCGAAGGGCGATCGCGTAAATGACAAACAAAACCTAACTGCACTCCAATCTGATTGAGATGATTGGAGCGGAAATCTTTACCTCCATCAGTATAAAAATGCTTTGGTACACCATAAGTTCCCCATTCTTCATGTAGCCCGTATACTGAACCATAATTCTTCGGTAAAATAGCGTGACGTAAAGCTAAAGCAACGACATTAGAGCTTGGAGCATCAAAACCTAAATTAATCCCCATAATGCAACGAGAATAGGTATCAATAACTGTAGTTAACCAAGGACGAGTTAACAATTCACCATATTTATCTACGAGCAACACATCAACTCTTGTATGGTCACATTGCCAAACATGATTACTATACTCAACAGAAATATCTTGTCCCGCACGAGTCTTAACCGATAGCTGTGAGCCTCGCCAAACAGGAGAACGAATACTTGTCGCTTGTTTCTTCTTCTCGATTAAAGGATTTATAATACGATACACCGTCATGTGAGAAGGAGCCTTGATCCCTAATTCTTGAGCTTTGGCTTTGGTTCTCAAGAAAACTTGTTTGGGAGTAATTCTTTTGCTTCCTTTATTTCCCTCTTGATAAGTCTTGAGAATGAATTTCTGCAACTCGTCGTTAATGCGATGATTACCTTTATCAGAACGCTTAGTTGCAGTTAATCCAGCTAATCCCTCCTCTTCCCATTTTTTAACCAATCTCTGTACTGTTCTCTTCGATTTACCTAGCTTTTCTGCCGCATCTTTCAGCTTTTGACCGTAAGTTGAGCGATCGCATGGCTCAAGAAGAGTTTGAATCACCTCCAACTTTTTTCGAGCTTCTTCATCTAATTCAGTGACAATCTCATTTTTTTCTCGATCTACATCGCCACTATTTTTTTTACCCGTAGTTGAGTCAATCATATTATTCAAAAATGTTTTATCCAAACATATGTGTATTATATAATCAAAATGACAAATAATTTGTGAATAAAAGTTAAAAGCCTCTAAAATCCTCTATTCTGATAAGCGACAGTTAAAATGTTAAAATCCTAGAAAATGACAACTAATATGTTAAAAGCTCAGGATTAACTTTCGAGGAGCTTTAATAAAGGTTAGATGGATAAAATCTATATATATTAATGATTTGAGAGTTATTTGTCTCCAGCGACATCTACTTGTTAAGATGACAAATAATTAGTTACTGTACAGTTTGAGTTTGCCGCAACGGCAAGGTTATGCTTGAAAAACCTAGCGGCAAAGTTATGCTTGAAAATTTAAGTTAGATTTTGCATCTCTTAAAGCCATTCTAACTTTTTTGTAACGAAAATACCCTGGTTGAGAAATTAAATCTGACACCCGAGCTTCACTTGGATATTCTCCCCTTTTAACCAAGAAAATAACAGCTTCTCGTACTTGTTTACAACAGTCTTCAATTTTTTTAGCTCTAATCAGTCTTTGATAATAAAAATATCTAGAGGAAATAGCTTTACACAACTCTGGATAATGATCTGAAATAGTGCGTCTGTCAAAACCAAGCTTTTCAGCTACGTCTTTCATAGTCGGTGGAGGAGTTTGTTGACTATTCAAAAATACTTGGAGAGAGAGTTCTATATCTCTAGAATCAAAATTTCTAGGAGATGCTCTTTTAATACGAAATTTATTGGACAGTTTTTGAGGATTAATTTTTAGTGATTGAAAAGCTGTTTCTTCTAAAGTAACAAAGCTAAGTAAAGAAATATCCAGACAATAGCAGATATCCAAAATATATTTAAGATTTGGAATACTTTTGCCTTTGTACCACATCCATACTGTATTCTTAGGCAATTTGAAAGCTCTAGCAAAAGCAGCAATATTGCCTTGATGCGTAATATCTACAATTTTCTGAACAGCTTCTCTAAGATTAACTTTTTGAGTTAATGTACTAGATTTATTAGACAAAGCAATCAATTCTCCCAGAGTAAGGGATATCCAGATATTTCGACTTAAATCTTCTTCTGAAAATACTGTATTGGCTGTATTTTTACAATTAATTGAACTTCCTAGCCAGCGATCACAATGAGAGCAGTATCCAATTCTAGATTTAGAGCTTAACCAAGGAATTTGGCGATCGCAATAAGAACATAATGTTTGCAAGGGTTGATAATGACGAGAGCAAAATTCAACATCTTTTAGTGTCCACAACAAAGGTTCGTAAATGGGTTTGTTTGATACCTTCCATTCTTCATAACAATAAGGACACCATGCTTTTGTTTTGTGCAGTAATTCTCTAGAAGACAAAAAATCACTAAGAGGTAACAAGGTTAAAGCAGATAAGTTTCGTTTTAAAGTTAATTTTTCTAAGGAGTCTACTAACTGTTGAGCCAACTCTCCCATACTGTTTAATGCTCCACCACGATTTAATAGTGTACTTAGCCCTTTTGTGATTCCATTTTGAATGTAATATTTATTGAGAAGAGGGGCTAACTCTCTGGTCATAAGAACACTAATCGATATCGAGTGACTTTCTGCTAATCTCGTTATATAGCTAGTTAAACTTTCTACAACTGGAGTTTCTATTCCGATTGGAGGCAAATGATTGAGGCGGCTTCTTTCAGGCAATTGATACTTATCGGGTTTCCATAATTCATCATTGCAATATGGTTTGATCGTCATCTGTATGATGCATATGTACTAAAATTTATAAATTTTGAACAGTAAAAAGCTAGAGTTTTGGTTCGCCCAATATTCGCGATTGCGACAGCGACTACCGAAGGTCTCGCCGAGCGCCTCGCTTTGCAAGACCACGTATTGTCAGGCTTTGCCCGATCACATTTCTCTTCAATTAATGCGATCGCGAATATTGTTTAAACTGTGATTTAGGATTGATAATCGAGTAACACGAACCTCCATTCAGGAGGAAACACAACACACTGAGTGTTAGGCTGTGTTTCTACATCCAGACAAAGCACCTCAAAGCTGATACCAAAAGAGGTATATTCTGGTTCAGAAATTACTTGTCAAGTATCTCCTGTAAGATTCCGAATGATGTCACCTTCAGTTAATTGATCAGCACAAACTTGGGTTGCATCGGGTTGATGTGCAATCATATTTATAGACCTATTTATTCAATTGGGTTTGTAAGAGAAGGCGAATTCATGCTGGCAGGCGAGATCGCCTTTCTCTTATTCTTTTTATGATAGACGATAAATCTATATTTATAGATTACAAATCTATAAAGCTTGTCACTTTATTCTTTCAACCCTATCTCAACAGCACAATTTGCTATTCTGAGTAGGGCAATATTTCAAAAATAAATAGTACGGATGGCAACAGCATCCCATTCAGAGAAGAATAGTAAAAAAAGTATAGTTAGATGGAAACTCAGAGAGGTAATGGCACGCAGACGCATTACCAATAAAGCTTTAGCTGATGAATTACAAGCTCATCCTACTGGTATTTCTCGAATCAAGACCCAAGATGTTTTACCTGAGATTGGCGGTCAAGCAGTGGGAAGATTAATTGATGGTATTAATAAATTAAGTGCTGAGGGTTTCGGTGAATGTACTTTAGAAGAGTTAATGGAGCTTGTTTCTGAGTAAAAGGCGGTGGTTGAAGTAATATTCGAGAACTTTTATATCAAGCTCTAAGTAAAAAAGAGAGTAAATTTGTCCTTAACTCCAACTGTCTTTACCTCTAGCAGAGTGCGATAACCTACTTGAAACAATAGGAGCCTTTCTGGCAATCAATTTTGCTAAGTTTTTCTATGTTGATTCTAGTTCTAATTTGAACAAAAGATTTGCCGAAAATAAGATAGAGACTAGACTTTAGTCCAATTAGGTTTCTTCATCTAAGAAACGCGCGAGTTAGTAGCGGGATGAATTTTGGTTAGAGCCTATCTTGCTTATCAAGATATTTTCGCAATACACCTATTAATCTCAGAATCTTAGGATCTCGGGACAATGACGTATAGGCCATCTTGACTCTATACCTGACTAGAGAGTTTAAGATAGAAATACCATAAAAGATTAATTATTAGCTGAATTAATAATGTCAAAACTCTTATCTAAAATAAGTATTACTTCAATCGCGATCGCCGCTATTGTCGGCGGCACAATGCATCTCACTACGACTCCAGATGGCAATAAAACATTGAGTCATAATTCCGCAGTAGCCCAAGATGTTAATGCAGTTGCTTTAGCTAGCGTTTGGGACCAAGAAACCGAACCAGATTACTCAGGAACGTTAGAGATGACCGTGTACCGTAGCCCATCCTGTGGTTGCTGCGGGGTATGGATTGAACATGTCAAAAAACATGGCTTTAAGGTTAAAGATATCAAAACCGAATCGATAGAAGCACTGAAGCAAGAATACAATGTGCCTTCCGAATTAGTTTCATGTCACACAGCGATTATTGATGGCTATGTGATGGAAGGGCATATTCCCGCTGACGACATCAAGCGTTTCTTGGAGCAAAAGCCCGAGTTAGCTGGGTTAGCCGTACCTGGAATGCCTTTGGGAACGCCTGGAATGGAAGCCGGAGATCTCAAACAACCATTTCAAGTATTGGCATTTAATGATAAGGGGGAAGTCGAAGTATTTAATGAATATCAATCTTACTAAGACATATATAGTTTTTCACTGAATGAATCATGGTTAAGATTAACCGTCGTCAGTTTATCATTCTAAGTGCTGCTGGTGCAGGAGTAGCTTTAGTTGGCCATCAATTGGGTCAAGGAACTATTTCCAGTCAAACCTTTCCAGAATCATCAGTTAATCTTGCTCCTCTCTACCAAAGTAGCGACGGGTTATTAGAGCTGGACTTAGAAGCTAGGGAACGTCTGGTAAATTTGGGGGGAAAACAGGCATATCTCTTAACCTATAACGGACAAGTACCCGCACCCCGTTTAGAAGCCAAACCAGGAGACAAAGTTCGGATTCACTTTACTAATAATCTGTCTCAACCTACTAACCTTCACTATCATGGATTGCACATCCCTCCTACAGGTAATGCGGATAACGTTTTTCTGCGTATTAACCCAGGAGAAAAGTTTACTTACGAATTCGAGATTGTCCAAAATCATCCATCAGGAACATTTTGGTATCATCCCCACCTGCACGGCCTAGTTGCCGAACAGTTATTTGGAGGTTTAGCAGGTTTATTTATCGTGCGGGGGGAGTTAGACGAAATTCCCGAAATTAAAGCAGCTCAAGAAGAATTTCTGGTACTCCAAGACTTTGCTTTAGACGAAGGAGGAAGACTCTTTTCCTCGATGCATATGTCGCTGATGATGGGGCGAGAAGGAGATCTAATTGCCGTCAATGGCAAGATAAATCCTAGTTTTTCTTTACCTGCTCAGGGATTATTGCGTTTACGAATTCTTAATGCTTCTCCTTCGCGTTTTTATCGACTTTCTCTAGAAAACCATTCTTTTTATCAGATTGCTATCGATGGCAATACCTTGAACAAACCGATAGAAGTTAAGGAATTACTATTGACACCAGGACAGCGAGCCGATGTTTTAGTGAAGGGAGACCAAGAACCAGGACAATATCGCTTACTCAATTTACCTTATGATCGCGGCAGTATGGGGATGATGGGCGGTCGAGGCATGATGGGCAGAAACAACCGCGATGTACCTATAGTTTTAGCAACGCTTAACTACGAATCGACTGTCGAATCTCTATCGTTACCAACTAAGCTGACTTCGATATCTGCATTACCAGAACCCCAGACAGTGAGACGCTTTGAACTCAATCATGGGATGAATCCCGCTGTGGGTATGGCGTTTTTGATTAACGGACAACCTTATAGTGGAGATCGCCTGGATACAACAGTTAAACTCAACAGCATCGAAGATTGGGAAATAACCAATACAGGAGTAATGGACCATCCCTTTCATATTCACGTCAATTCTTTTCAAGTTATCAGTCGTAACGGAATCTCAGAATCATTACCTGCTTGGCGAGATACAGTGCTAGTTCGCAGGGGTGAAACAGTCCGCATTCGCATTCAGTTCCGCGATTTTGCCGGTAAAACTGTTTATCATTGCCATATTCTCGACCATGAGGATTTAGGCATGATGGGTAATTTGATGATTAACGCTTAGTGGAGCAAAAGCTGATTGATACTAATTTACGAGCGATTACGCTAGTAAAAACAATTTAAAACTTCGTGATAAAGTTGCGCTTAACTAACTCGCATGGAGTGCTATGTTAGGCAATGGATCAATTTTTCGCTCTGGATATTTATATTGTACGGAAATGGAAGTTTCTGGATGAAAACTCGATTTGATTGGACATAAACCTGCTGCATGTTCTAGTTTTTGACGCTCTTCTTTTGAATATACCTGTACCATATTGAAAACTAGGTTTATTGACTCAATCCGTTTTTTTGAATGTTCTATCTCAACATCAACCGAAGTTCCCTTGATGTCAATGTTATCTCTTGTCGCCAGGGTTCCCATTGAAATAAGCATACAGCTAGCTAAACCTGAACCTACCATATTCATTGGAGACAGTTCTTCTCCCTTCCCACTATATGGACAATCTATT
>JASJDR010000291.1 GCA_030065615.1 Xenococcus sp. MO_188.B8
ACAGCGGTTTGCATTTCCATCTGAGACAATTGATCAATAGAACGTCCACAGATAAACACAGATGAACACAGATAAGTTAATCGGCTTTTCTATAAATTAAATCTTTTGATGTACTAAATAGTTGTGCAAAAGGCTGTAGTTGTTAGTTGTTAGTCGTTAGTCGTTAGTTATTAGTTATTAGTTATTGAGAAATTTTAATCAAATGATTATATTTAAGAAAATTTTAGTAGCAATAGATATTTCAGAAACCAATAAAAGTGTCTTTAATACAGCTTTATCTTTGGCACAAGCAACGGGAGCTGAATTAATGTTGTTAAATGTTATTTCAGGGGATAAAAATAATTATCCTAATCCCTTTATCTATTCTGGTTATGAATATGATCCCTTGGACGAATCTCTCTTCACAATCTATCAAGAACAATGGGAGAAATTCAAACAACGACGAGCAGAATTACTGCGATCGCTTGTAGAAGAAGCAACTAAGGCAGGAGTTAATGCCGACTTTAGCCAAGAGTTTGGTCATCCTGGACGTACTATCTGTGACTTTGCTCAAACATGGCCAGCAGATTTGATTTTAATCGGTAGTAGAGGTCTATCTGGTATTAAGGAAATGTTTCTTGGCAGTGTGAGTAATTATGTAAGTCATCATGCCCCTTGCTCAGTCTTAATTGTGCGAGAAAATAGAGCAAGTTAGCGTCTATGTGGCAATTTTCTAGAGAATCTTTTGACCATTTTTTGAATTCAAAGTTCAAAGTTCAAAGTTCAAAATTTTTAGCTCTAACTTAATTTAATAATTGTTTAATTTAGTTGATTTTTTTCTCACAAAGTTGATGGTGATGATTTTGCCGATTGTTTACCAATTAAACAGATTAAATTTCACTATTACTATAGATGGAGTTCCTCTGGTATCAATTCCAATTACCAATGAGCAGCCTGGAATAGCAGCCCGCGTTGCTTGGACAGGAACAGGAGAGGTTGTACCCAATACTTCTCGTTTAAGATTTCTATTTTCTAGGGATAGCTGTAGGGAACTGGGGAAGTGGGGACTTGGGGACTTGGGGACTTGGGGATTTGGGGACTTGGGGACTTGGGGACTTGGGGACTTGGGGACTTGGGGACTTGGGGACTTGGGGACTTGGGGACTTGGGGATTTGGGGATTTGGGGACTTGGGGAATAATGATCTCCCTACTTCCCTACTTCCCTACTTCCCTACTTCCCTACTTCCCTACTTCCCTACTTCCCTATTTCCCTATCTCCCTATCTCCCTATCTCCCTATCTCCCCATAGCTGAACCAAATAATTAACTTGTTAACCGAGAAGTATTGAGGTTGTACCCGTCGGTAAACTAAGTGTAGAAAAGCTACAGAATGCTATCAAACGAGTCTTAACAGAAGATTCTTATAAAAAGAATGCTTTGAGGCTACAAGAAGCAATCAAGCAAGCAGGAGGGGTAAGTCGGGCTGCCGATATTATCGAACAGGTGGTATCTACAGGAAAACCAGTTTTGGCTACAACAAAATAATAAGAATAATTATTCTCTAGTAAACCATCTTCTAACCTAATTTTATCCACCTATTTTAGATGCATTTTATTGATCCTTGAGCGTAATTTCCTCACAATTTCTTCAATTTATTTAGCTATCTTAAGAACAGAGAAAATACAGCAATAAATTTTAGATTAATTTAGAGGAGAAGATTATGAAACTACATTTTCACGGTCAAGATTATCAAGACCCTTATGTTGAATGGCAAGTGGCTGAAGGTGAAATAGGGGGAAAATATCGCGGAGTACCTTGGAGAATACATCGGATGAAAGAAAAACATCGTATCCCAGTTCATCATACTGAATTGGTTTATCGAGGTATTCACTATACTAAAAACTAAACAATTGGGTTAAAAAAATGTGCCTAACTACATCAACCAAAAGCGATTGTCTAGTACTACCGCAGGCAGATTACCAAAAGTTCTTGACTAAGAAGTTAGCTCCTAAGGTAATCACTGACGATGAGTCTATGGAAGCATCAATTTATCAAAGAGTTAGAACAATAGAAAGTGTTCTATTTGACGAGTATTGTTCTGAATTATTGGCTTACAGACAAGAAATTGATCCAATTGGAGACAGTGATGAAAGCAGCAGATATTATGAACCCCAACGTAGTTACTATCGATAGTTTGGCGACTATTGCCCAAGCTGCTAAATTCATGAAACTGCACAATATCAAAACTTTAATTGTCGATCGCGCCTCGGAGAAAGATGCCTATGGCATTATCACCACCACAGATATCGCACAGGCGATCGCTAATACGAAAAATCCAGCAACTACTTATGTTTGCGAAGTGATGACCAAGCCTTGTATTGTTGTCAATCCAGATTTAGAAGTAGAACATATTCCTCAGTTATTTGCCAAAGCTAGAATTCATATCGCTCCAGTAATTAAAGACAAACTACTTGGTGTTGTCTCACTGACGGATATCATCACTAAAACTGACTGCTTAAACTCAAATAATGTCAAATTTATCTCCCAAACAACAACAGAATTAGCCGAGTTCCCTTTCGATGAATTGACAGCAGACTCCTGGGAAATTGAAAAGTGGGAACAGGAATATGACAACTGGTGCAGTGGTTAAACCACGTCTGATTTGAAACCTGGAGTTTTTAAGCTATCTTTTTTGAGTAACAAGTAACGAGTAACGAGTAGCGAACATTTAGATATTTAGATATTTAAAATATTTCTCGAAACCAAACTACTGTTTTCAATCTGGATGAGGTTTAACTAGCAAATAAGCGACTAGCTAATTTCGAATGGTGCATTTGTGCTAAATCGATCGCAGGAGTACAAGACCACATCTGATTTAAACTCATAGAAGATGCAGTATGATAAGTAGCTTCAATATCTGATGCTAACTGAAGTAATAGTTGTTGTGCTTGTAGATGTCCTAAAATCCCTAAACGAATTGCTGCGCCAAGTAATCCTGTCACAAAGCCGTGTAAGAAAGCCACAGCTGTATCAGTTACAGTCAAACCAGCGATACTTCCTACTACGCCAAAAACAACGGGGTGTAGACAGTGAAATTGATCTAACAGTCGGCTATGATCTAATATATCCAACTGTTCATTTTTCCATGTCGATTGTGCCACCATCAATAAAGCACGTCCACTCTGACGTTGAGTTTTGCGGGTAATTTCAATCAGATTTTGCGCAAATAGCTGAGTATCAGCTTGTTTGATCATTTCCACGTTATCTATTGCACTACCCTGATAAGCATGAATCAAAGCGACTAGATCGCAAGTCCCAATTTTATTGTGCAACAGTATTTGTAAAAAAGCTCTTAAATCTTCTGTCTGTTGTATTTTGTCTTGTTGAACTAAAGATTCTAAGCCATGGGACAGAGTGTAAGATCCAGAAGGAAAGAAAGAGTCGGCTAACTGGATCAAAATAAGCTTTTGACTGATGGTTGAAGATTTATTATCCACTATATGATTATATTCAAGCAGTTAGCTGATAGCTTAATGTGACTTAAACTAAAACAGTGACTAAATATGCTTCAAATAGTTATATAGTCTACCATTGAATTATTTTGTTAGCAAAAATTTACTCCAGAGTAATCATCTAAATTTTGTATTAAATGCACTTGACATGTGATCAACAGTCATGCTCTAAAAGCTCAACAAATTAGAAAAGTATGCCCGACAGGGAAAAACTGTGTTTGAACAACAAGAATTAATTCAAACTTGGGTTATTTATCATTTACAAATTTACAAATTAGGTTGATATATGTAAAGATAATGCTTCATTATTCAGAGGTCAAAAGATAATAAAAGTAGGCAAAGAGAATGGGGATATTAGCTTATGAATCTAGAATGTCTCGAAGCTTGCTACCGATATTTGATTGATCAATCACTCCCATTGTTCCAGCAACAAAGAATTCTTGTAGAGTTTGACTTCATTAGTGGTTAGTAATTACTTAGTCACCCCCGTAGAAATATGGAATCTTTTAGACAAGAAATTATTGAAACTCAAAAAGCCAGATCGGATTTATTGAAATGGAAATTAATTATTAGTGCTGCCTTAGCGGCAGTAGGATTAGGACTCAATCCAACAAATAGTTCTAATTATGATTCTCCTGTTGATTTAGCTTTTTGTTTAATCCCATTTGTTTGTACCTATGTAGATTTATTATGCTATCACTTGAATTTACGAATGTTTGTTATTAGTAAATTTTTTAAGCGTTTACAAGCAAATAAACTAAGGGAAGGTAATAAAATAGATAAAGACTGGAAAAGTTGGCAAGATATCTACCTTTTTCAACAATATGAAAAAACCTGCGGTGAGGTTCGTTCTGCTTTTGATTTAGAGTCATTAGCACTTAAATGGTCAACAATTATTATCTCACTTATTGTAATTGTAGTTAGTTATTATGCAGATGATAAAATTGATGCTGTTTGGTTAGTTTTAGCAGGTACTTTTGGCGTACTAGCGGCATGGCTTAACCAGATACTATATGACAATAAAGCTAGAAACTTAAATGATATAAATCTGTCACCAATATCTTTTGTCAATAAATCAAAATCCAGATCACAAAAAAAGGATTATCGATATCTACCATCAATGCTAAAACAGAAGAGATGGAGGAAGAATCTTAATAAATATTTTGAAAATTTAATAAATATAGATACTTTATTTTTCTTGGTTCCTTTGACAATTATTGTTATTGGTTTTGGACTTTTAGCATTGTATACAATTAAACAACAAAAAGGAGGTGGCGAAGGATTGTTATTTATTGGTTCTGGGATATTATTGATTCTAGGATCTACTTTGATCGAAAATTTTTTCTACAGAAATAAGATTAATAAATATAGTAAATTAATAAATAATCTCAATAAGAATTTTCCCTGGTCAGACGAAGAAGATTTATGGGTTGGCACATTACTTATAATTATTACACGCTTTTATTTCTCAACTGATTGTTTCTCCTTGATCACAAGAGAAGATTCTTGTCAAGAAACAATTAAGTTTAAGGATTTAAATTTATCAGTTAATATAATATCAGACCGAATAGTAATATTGTTGACTATAATCAGTCTTTTTCTGGTTATCTATATTTGTTACTTATTCATTAAAAATATTCGTGAATTGGATCGAAGAAAAATTTATCTTTATAGGTATATGTTACAAGACAAAAATCAAAGGTTATTAAAATTACTTAAAATCAAATACAATAAACCACGAGAAATTAATAAAATCTGCAACTTCTTGGAAGAACAAGGAACATTTAATGATTACCGTCTTAAAAATGACTTATTTCAGGCTGCTATGCTTGAGGAGGAAGCGGAGTATACAGGATATTCCAGTATATGGGTCAGAGATAACATTTACGTCGCTTATTCTTACTATCTTATAGGTCAAACTGACGTAGCTAAGAAAAATGTTAGAACCTTAATGACTTATTTCCAGAAACATAAACAACGCTTTGAAGCAATCATTGAAGGTAAAGTTAATCCCTCAGAAATAATGCAACGTCCCCATATTCGTTTTGATGGACATAATCTTGAAGAAATAGACCAAGAATGGAATCATGCTCAGAATGATGCTTTGGGCTATTTTCTCTGGTTTTACTGTAAATTGGCTAGAGACAACAAGATTAAACCTGATCAAAATGACTTAGAAACCTTAGCACTTTTCCCACATTACTTCAAGTCTATTGCTTATTGGCAAGACGAAGATAGCGGACATTGGGAAGAAGACAGAAAAATCGAAGCTTCTAGTATTGGCGTGGTGGTAGCTGGACTCAAAGAATTAAAAAAGTTACTACAAACAAACAATGACTATGCTTCTGATAAATACAAAGGTAAATCCGTTACTATCGGCTTCTTAAAAGATTTAATTAATAGAGGAACATCATCACTAAACAACATTCTCCCTTTTGAGTGCCGTCAAGCAGCGCCTAAACAAAGGCGATATGATGCAGCGTTACTCTTTTTAATTTATCCTTTGCAAGTTGTTGAAGGTGAAATGGCAGACCAAATCCTCAATGATGTCATCGAAAATCTACAAGGGGATTATGGTATCCGTAGATATCTAGGGGACTCATTTTGGTGTCGCGATTACAAAGACATTCCAGAAGAAATTCGCACGACTATCTCCAGTGAACGGGAACAGTGGTTCAAAGAGAATGACAGAGAATTAATACTAGGAGAAGAAGCTCAATGGTGCATTTTTGATCCCATTGTTTCAGCAATTTTTGGACTAAAGTTTCAAGAGACTGGTCAACAAGAATATCTAGAACAGCAAATTCACTATCTCAACCGTTCTTTAGGTCAATTGACAGGAAGAGACTGTCAGTTTGGAGAGTTCAAGTGTCCAGAACTTTACTACCTACAACATGATCAGTATGTTCCTGGCGACGCTACTCCTCTCTTGTGGACACAGGCTAATCTAAGAATCGCTTTGAAAAAGATGGAGAGCAGTTTAAACATGATCGCTAATCAGATAAAAATAACTGCCCCAAATAACCCGTAACAATGCGACTGCCATCTTTAAGCACATGAATCTCGGTTTGATCACTCGCCCAAGATATTTGGTCTTTGAATGCAGGATTGAAGACATGAACCCGCTGATTGCTGGAAGAAACCGTCGAATCGGGAGAATTAACAGCTTGAGACTGAAGATAAGGGCCGTCGATTAAAATATCAAGTTGAGACAATAAATCTTCTGAACCGGCAGGAGCATATTCGGATTGCAGACGCTCTAAGGTAAATCCAGTGAATGACATCACATTTAATCCCTTAGCTTTTAGCTTACGAGCTAAGTTAGCTAAAGCTGGAGCTTGCCAGAAAGGTTCTCCTCCCGAAAAGGTAACGCCCTCATTGCGAGGATTACTAGTTATTTTCTCCACCAATGCATCTACCGACATCAATTGGTTAATTTCAAATGACCAAGAGTCGGGATTAAAACAACCAGGACATTCCCGTAAACATCCTTGTACCCAGATGACAGCGCGACATCCAGGGCCATTCACTTCTGATTCATCTACATAACCCATTAGGTTGAGATATCCAGGGGGAATTTCCAGTAGTTCCAGATAGGGATTTTTACTTGCTGTCATTAAATTTAGCTCCGATAAAGTTAAAGCGATAATTTTAAATCCTCTACTTAGATTTTAATCTTCTACTCCGAACATAGATTGATAATTTGAGTAAATTGTGAAACTGAGTAAATTCAACCTACCTACTACCTACTACCTACTACCTACTACTTAATACCTACTACCTGCAAACAGTTATCTTAAAAACTAATGGTTTCAAACTAGATGCGGTTTAGGGACTTACACTATCTTCCTTCACAAGTTTCTCAAACTATTGATCTCTAATAAGTATGTAAGCAAGAAATGAACCTTAATTTTAGTTGGTCAGTAATTTTGGTTTAGGGGGAAGCAGGTAATGTTGCGTCAAATACTACACGATCTTGAATGGGGAATTACTTTTGCCATTGTAACCATAATTTTGTATCTGGTTATTGCCCTTATTTATATCCCACCTGTAATTGCTGATATCACTGAAACCGATATGGCACCAGGACAAAAATATTGTCGTTCGGAACAGGTGTTAACCGATGAAACAGGACACAAATGGGAAGTAATGTTTTTTACTCAAGTCAATTCTCCTCAAGTTGCATCTTTAAATCTTAGATTATCTGGACTATCTAGTTCTGTATATATCCAGTCTCAAGCACCTCTAATAATTGATGCTGAGGCTGATCAGTCTAACAATATCGGTGACTCCTCTGGGTTGGCTTTGCAACCGCTACACTATGAAGTGTCAGACATATTTCAAGCAGAATCCCCTCTACCCAGCATCGGACAATACGATCTCAAAGATATTTTCTCTCAGCTACCGACATCTGATCTAGTACTGAAGATCCCTCTAGAAAATGGTCAATCAACTCGCCTGCAAGTACCTCAAGCAGTAGTTGAAGAATGGCAATCAGTAGCTTCTAGAAACTCTGATCAATCTCCCAAAATTCCCTCTAGCATCGAATTATTTTGTTAGCAAAAATTTATGAATGAAAGCCCGACCAACAACAAACATCCCGCAGGGATACGGCTTAACCTCTTTCCTTTTGCGTCTCGATATACTTTTTAACCGCATCTTCTGAGATATTTCCAACGGTGGCGTAGTAAG
>JASJDR010000292.1 GCA_030065615.1 Xenococcus sp. MO_188.B8
ATCAGGAGAACCTTTACTGCCAGCAGATGTCAGTCAATGGATGCAAATTTATGGCGAACGCATTCAGTTAGTTAATCTTTACGGCGCTTCGGAAACTACAATGACAAAGTTTTTCTATTTCGTTCAGGCATCAGATCGAGCTAAGCAAACTATTCCTATTGGTAAACCTATGGATGGCACAGCGGCTATTATTGTTGGACAAAATGGCAAAATCTGTCCCCCTGGAATAGTAGGAGAAATTTATATTCGTACCCCCTATCGAACCTTAGGATATTATCAGCAACCAGAATTAACCCAAGAAGTTTTTATTCCCAACCCCTTTACCAATAAACCTCATGATATTGTCTATAAAACTGGAGATTTAGGCAGAATTCTCCAAGATGGCAATTTCGAATATTTAGGCCGCAAAGATAGACAGGTTAAAATTAGGGGCATCAGAATTGAATTAGCAGAAATTGAAAATGCCTTATCTCGACATCCTCAGATTCAAGAGGCTGTAGTCAAAGATTGGGAAGATTGTCAAGGAAATAAATATCTCTGTGGATATCTCTTAGTCAAAGAGCCTTTGAAGTCTCACCAAATAAGAGAATTTTTAGTTGATTGGCTAGCAGAACCCAAGATTCCCACTATATTTACAATCATGGATCGCTTACCAAAAACTATCAGTGGGAAAATAGATCGCAAATCCTTACCAGAACCCCAAGCACAGGAGCGAATTCGCCCTTTGATTAGGCCTCGTAATCCCATAGAAGAAGAGTTAGTAAAAATATGGGAACAAGTTTTAAAAGTTAATCCCATCGGTATTGAAGACAATTTTTTCGCTTTGGGTGGACATTCCCTATTAGTAACTCAGCTGACAGCTCTAGTTGAACAATCATTTAAGGTAAAACTCCCGCTAAAAATTCCCTTCGAGTCTCCTCAATTAGCAAAGATGGCAGGGATCATTCAAAAGTTGCAAGACTCCCAATTCAACCCCAGCAAGTCATCTCAGAACCAAGGATCAAGAAGCCTATTTTCGTCTCAATCTCCCGCGAAGGAAACAACACAAACCATCAGCAAAGTGTCCCGCCCTGCTAAACTTCCCTTATCCTTTGCTGCGGCACGTTTATGGTTTATGGAACAGCTGAATCCTAACACCAGTGCCTATAATATGCCCATAGTAATTCGCCTGCAAGGTGCTTTAAATATTGCAGCTCTAGAGAAAAGTTTCAACGCCATTATCGCTCGTCACGAGATTTTACGAACAGCTTTCAGAATCGAAGCAGGCGAACCAGTCCAAGTTATCATCCCTCACTTAACTCTCCCTTTAAAAAAAGTTAATCTTACTCAACCCTCGTCCGATTCCCCAGCAAACCAGATCCAGAAATGGGCTGAAACAGAAGCCAGCCAAAGTTTTGACTTAACCAAAGCTCCCCTATTACGGGCAACATTACTAGAACTCGGCGCTAGGGATTATGTTCTGAGTTTAGTTATTCATCACATTATCTTCGATGCTTGGTCAACGGATGTCTTAATCCGAGAATTATCCCTACTTTATCCCAGCTTCTGTGCGGGTAAACCATCTCCCTTGGGCGATTTACCATTTCAATATGCCGACTTTGCCCTCTGGCAACGACAATGCCTATCCGAAGCAAAACTTGCTCCTCAAATGGCTTACTGGAAGAAGCAGTTAGGGGATAATCTTGTTCCTTTACAGTTACCAGGAGATCATCCTCGTCCTCCGATACCTAGTTTTCAAGGCAAAAGATACCCGTTGAAGATCTCTGCTTCCCTGACAGAACAATTAAATATTTTAAGCCAACAACAGGGCATTACCCTCTTCATGACCCTGTTAGCTGTCTTTAAAATCTTACTCTATCGCTATAGTAGTCAGGAATCGATCTCCGTCGGAACCGCGATCGCTGGAAGAAATCACCCAGATTTAAAGCCATTAATTGGCTGTTTTGTTAATACTCTAGTGCTACGAACTAATTTAGCCAACAATCCAACCTTTTTGGACTTGCTGGCAAGGGTGAAGAATGTTGCCCTAGAAGCTTATAGCCATCAGGATCTTCCCTTGGAAAAAGTGGTAGAAGAACTCTCTCCTGAACGGAATTTAAGCCATTCTCCCCTATTTCAAGTAGGATTTACCTTTTATAATGAGTCCAGACCAGAACTTACCCTAGAAGAATTAACCATAGCTCCTTTAAATATTGATAGTGAAACTTCGAAGCTAGATTTAACCCTATCTCTAAGAAAAGATCGAGCAGGGGGATTACAAGGATGGATCGAATATAGTCGAGATTTGTTTGAAGAGGCAACTATTGTCAGAATGATCGGTCATTGGCCAACCTTACTTGAAAGTGTAATCGCTAACCCAGAACAACCAATCGATCGCCTACCTTTATTGACAACAGCAGAAAGAGCCAAACTATTAGGGGAATGGAACAACACCGCTCAAAAAAATACTCAAGAGATTTGCCTGCCTCAACAATGGGAAAGTCAAGTGCAACAAACTCCTAACGCGATCGCTCTTGAGTTTGCAGAACAAAAATTAACTTACACACAATTAAACGAAAAAGTCAATCAACTAGCACATTACTTGCAAAAGTTGGGGATAAAACCAGAGACCAGAGTAGGAATCTATCTAGAGCGCTCAATAGATGGTATCATTGCCATCTTAGGCATTCTCAAAGCAGGAGGAGCTTATGTTCCCTTAGATCCGAACTATCCCCCGCAACGCCTAGCCTTTATGGTGGAAAATTCACAAATTTCCCTGATCCTAACTCAAGACTATCTGATTGCTAATCTGGAGCAGATCATATCTGCTAAGGGGGAAGATTCTTCTCTGCTCAATCCTCGCCTGATCTGTCTTAATAAGGTATCAGAAACTATTGCCCAAGAAACTAGAGACAATCCTCACAGTCTGGTTAAACCAAGTAATCTTGCCTATATCATCTATACCTCTGGTTCTACGGGACAACCAAAAGGAGTTCTCATCGAACATCGGGGATTAGTAAATTTAGCCAAGGCACAAATCCAGACCTTTCAAGTCAATCAGAAGAGTCGCATTCTTCAGTTTGCCTCTCTTAACTTCGATGCTTCAGTAAGTGAAATTTTGATGGCTTTATTAGCAGGAGCAACCCTTTGTCTGGCAAAATCTTCTGCTTTGTTACCGGGCAAACCTTTAATGGATTTATTAGCTAATCTTGCCATTACCACTGTTACCTTACCACCTTCTATCTTAGCTGTGCTGAGGGTCTCTGAACTTCCTGCTTTGAAAACTTTAATTGTCGCAGGAGAAAGTGCTTCTCCCAATTTATTAAGACATTGGGCAACTTCTGGACGAAAAATTTTCAATGCCTATGGCCCAACAGAATCTACTGTTTGTGCCACAATTTATGATTGCAGCAATCTTGCAAATCAGCGTCAAATTCCGATTGGTCGTCCAATTGCCAATACCCAAATTTATATTCTCGATCAACATCTTCAACCTGTTCCCATTGGCATTGTGGGAGAGTTGTATCTAGGCGGAGTGGGAATTGCTAGGGGTTATCAAGGACGTATTAATTTAACCAGAGAAAAATTTATTCCAAATCCCTTTGGCTCATCAAAATTGTATAAAACAGGAGATTTAGCTCGCTATCTGCCCGATGGCAAGATTGAGTTTTTAGGTCGTAGAGATAATCAAGTTAAAATGCGTGGTTTTCGGATCGAGCTAGGGGAAATTGAACAGGTTCTAGAAACTTCCCCTCAAGTGCAGAGTAGTGCAGTTATTGCTCGAAAAAATAAATTAGATCATTATTTGGTTGCCTATATAGTGCCGCAACAGCAGGAAAACTTCCAACAAAAACAACTACAGAACTATCTAAGACAACAATTGCCCCATTACATGATGCCCTCAAACTTTGTAATCCTGGAACAATTACCCCTAACGACTAGTGGCAAAGTAGATCGCCGAATATTAGCCGAGCAAGATATTTCTCAAGAGACTGCCTCAGAAGCAATAGTTAACCCAAGAGATAATATCGAACTGGAGTTAGTACAGATTTGGGAACAGGTTCTCAACCATCGTCCGATTAATATTACTGATAATTTCTTTGATTTAGGAGGACACTCTCTGTTAGCTGTGCGTTTAATGGCTCTGATTGAGGAACGTTTTGGCAGCGAACTTCCCTTAGCAACGCTTTTTGAAAACGGAACTATAGAAGATATAGCTATGATACTCCGTAGTTCTAAGTCTCAGGCAAAACCTTGGTCTCCTGTGGTAAAAATAAAGCCTGGGGGAGCTAAAATGCCTTTTTTCTGTGTTCATCCCATTGGTGGCAATGTCATAGGATATATGGATTTGGCTCGTTATTTTCCTCAAGATCAACCTTTTTATGGTTTACAAGCCCCAGGGATGGAAGAAGCACAACAACCCTACGAAAATATTTCCGATTTGGCGGATTACTATCTTGATGTCCTGACTCAGATGTTTCCTCATAATTCCTATTCTTTGGGTGGTCATTCCTTTGGGGGACTCGTTGCCTTTGAAATAGCGAGAAAGATGGAACAACAAGGTCTTGATGTGGCTTCATTAGTGATTATGGATACCCCAGCTCCGATTGATCGAATAACAGAAGCAGCAATTGATGATGCTATGTGGTTAGTTCGACGAGCAGAAACTTTAGAACATTTTTTCGGTAAACCTCTATCGATTTCCTATGAAGATATACAAGGACAACAACCCCAGGCACAGTTTAATTACTTTTTACAAAAATTAAGGAAGGCTAATCTAATTCCTGCTGATGCAGGGGAAACCATTATTAGTCGAATTTTACAACTGCAAAAAGCTGGTCATCAAGCTTTGCTTAACTATGTTCCCCAGGTTTATTCGGGTAAGATTACTCTGATACAAGCTTCTGACAAGATAACGAATACTTCAAATAATGAACGAGGCTTGTTTTCTAAGAGCTTTACTAAACCTGCTCTGGGTTGGGGAGAATTAAGCTTACAGGATGTTCAAGTCTATAATGTTCCTGGAAATCATATTACTATGTTAACTTCACCTCATGTTCGAGTTTTAGCCGAAACTCTTCAGTTTTGTCTCACAACCGATAAGGCGGAGAGGAAAAAAAAGTGGGGGAGAACCTCTGGCGAGCAATTTTCGTCTCTTAAAGAGTAGTTGATTTGAACCAAAGAACTTGGGTTATGCTGACAAAAAAAACGTATCCCCTCAAAATTTTAGGGCTAGATAGTTATTATGGGAGCCAAGAACCATCAAAAGAATAAAGAGAAGATTGTTCGCGAATCAGAGTTCCCAAAGAAGGAATATTTCCCAGCTGAGAAATACGGTCACGCATAAATTCGAAAAAACTGATTCCCAATTTGCGAGTCGTGACCACCAGAGACATAAAAATATCCCATGCTTTTGTCCCTTCAAGAGTTTGGGTAGCATAACTAATGTTACGTCGCTGTACCATTGTTCTAGCACCTAACTCAGCGGGATTATTGTGTAATGGTAATTTAAAGCTTAAAAGTTAAAGACGAATTGTTCCTACAGTAGCTTTAGCAAAAGAGGTTCTTTTTAAACAATTTTGACGGAAAGCTTGCATCAAAACATAAGCCATTGAAGATAGCCAAAGTCTTAGTTGATTACTGTCAAATGTTTGTGTTGAAGTTCGGGAGCGCAAATAAATCAAGTTGTTGTTCTTTAATCCGATTTTCCATCTCCCCTCTGGGGCAATATTTGTCCATATAAAGTTTAGATGGAGGGAATTTTGAGGCGGGTAAAGAAGTGACAACATGACGAATTTTTAAGCCTTCACTCCCATAACTAACTTTGGTGACTACTCTTCTTTGACGACTCCATGACTTCTCAGTTTGATAACACAAAGAACAAAACCAAGTAGAATTAGGAACCAATTTTCTCACTTCTTCTAAGTCTTCACCTTGAGAAAACAAGGTACTCATTGATTTACTTACAGGAGCAAGTCTTTGTTCGTAATCAGCTTTTGCCTTCTCAATTATATCTGAAGCGCGTAACTTTAATTGGCAATTAGTTGCCATGGCTACAACATAATCTACATCGGCTTGCTCTTCGCAAAATTTCATAATTTCTTCACGAGCATAGGCGCTATCGGCACGAACTAAGATATGAGTTGACTTCCATTTTTTTCGGATTATCCCGATGACTCGCTGTAATTCTTCCAATCCTCCTGCGGCCGGGTCTACGTTAGAAGACCTCAGTTTAGCTACTAATAAATGATTGCCGCAGAAAATATATAAAGGGGCATAACATACTCCTTGATAATACTTATTGTAAAATGCCCCTTGCTGCTTGCCATGTACTTGGTCATCAGTCACATCTAAATCTAATATAATGCTTTTCGGAGCTTTTTTATAGTCTGATAAAAAGATATCAACAAAAGTTTGTTCAACTTTTTTAGGTAAGAGTTCTATTTTATGATAACGACTCTGGGATTGATCGAGAACGCTCTCAGGACAATACTAAGCGTCTATTCAGAGTACTTTTTCCGGCTAAAACTGTTTCAGTTGAATCCATAAAATTTAGTTTTTCCAAGGCAATTGCTAGAGCCGTGTCGTGACGTAATTTATCATGGTCATTAACATCTTCATATCCTAAGACAATGCCGTAAACTCTTTGGGCGAGTAATTGGTGAAGGGAATAATTTACATAAGATGAATGACGATGATCTTGAAAACATTCGGCAAATTTAGCGGTAATTCTTAGCTTTTTATCTAACTCTGCCAGCCACACAATTCCTGCGTCTGAGGTAATTCTTCCTCCCTCAAAATTAGCTATTACTTTTCTTCCTTTTATTCGGCCAAATTCTAGTTGGTTGCTAATACTATCTTGAAAACTGGGAGTCATGTACCGGAATTTTAAGGTTTGAGCTGATTATTATAACTAAACTATCCCCGATTTTCTCGTTTTTTGTCATATTTATCGGTTTTTCACTTGATTTACCTCAAAAATATCTCAATCGACAGGATTTTTAAATCAACGCTGATGGATTATGATGTCTTGTTGAATTCTAACAACACCCTGTCGTTTTCGAGGCAGAGGTTCAGCCAGGGTAAAGTCCAGATACTGTCAAGGTTTCAGGGTTGGCGATCGCTTCTTTTGTGAGAAATATGGGATTAGCAAGTAGGATTTTTTAATTAAGCAGTACGCTCTTTGTTGTCAACGAGAAAGTTAACGGGGAGACAGTCAAATTAACAGTTAAAGGTCAAGTTCATCAACACGGGCGAGATGAAAAGAAATGCTCCCGGCTCCAGGAGCGATAAGCTGTTTCCATTATCAATTAAGGCGGAGCTGCTTGTTGCCAGTTTGTGACTTTGAACCTGGTCGGCTTGTTGTTTAGCTGCTTCTCCATTTATCGATTCTGCTGACCACCCCCATTTTTTATGTTATCTTCAACACCAAAAACAATAGTAGAAAACGTAACAAGTTATTAAAGTGATTTTATCGAATCAGGTTTTGTGTTCCTACATTGGTTTTTCAGGTATTCCCCTTGGGAGAATGCCTGATTTTTTTTACGCTCGTAAATTACTTTCACTAGCTCAAAAAGTTTTGTGAGACTCCTTAGTGGTAGACTTTTTAAAAGTATTTTATGTAGTTAAGAAATCAGCTCAATTTCCTTGAAAACAGCTACAGGAATCAACTTAACCGCAGTTACTGTTTCTGGAGACGCTTCCTCAGAAGTAGTCGGGGTTGTTGTTTCCGTTCCTCCATAAGCTGTTAAAACACTAACAGATGCTAGTAAAGACAATAACTTAGCTAACTTTTTCATGAGCTTTTGTCCTCAAATCATTGATTTAATCTATTAAGCAGTTTGCTTGAATTGTAGAACTGTATCGATCGCTTTATCAATTAGTTCGACGGCATCAAGAGGATAGTGATAAGTTTTAAACCTCATTGAGCCTACTTGTTCAAACTGTTTGGAGGGGCGATGACCGTATTCGTTTTGATAGAGAGAAAGAGCCAGACTGCCAATCGAAGTCATTTGACCCTTAGTGGCATTTAAAGAGCGTTGTTCGATTCGACTAGCGATCGTCACTTGGGTTTGAGATTGAGTGCGCACCTTTCGATTAGCGTGTAGTTCTTTAAGTTGTTCGGATAATTGCTCAAATTGTTTTAAGACTAGAGCCGTAAGCTGAGTGTATCGACGAGCAGGTTTATTGGTGGCTACGGC
>JASJDR010000293.1 GCA_030065615.1 Xenococcus sp. MO_188.B8
CCCAGGAACTTTGTCGGTATTGAACCGATGTTAGCCATTTTAAAGACTCAACCTGTTCCCATTCGCGATCGCAACCCCAATGTTCCTGAATATTTAGCAGATTTAATCGATTTGGCTTTAAAAGACGATCCTGAATTACATTTTAAAAGTGCATTAGAGTTTAAAAATACTTTATTGGCTGTATTGTAAGTGTTTATTTGATATAGCATTACAGTTTATCCCTCTTATGTCACTCTGGGATAATTTTACTAATTAGCGTCGTTTCAGCCAACGAAAAATCAAGGTTTGAACCCACTCTGACAAAAGAGAGCTAATTAGAAGCAGAGATATTTAGAGGTCTCACCAGAGCAAAGGAAAAAGGCTGTATCGGTCATTGGGCGGTAGTTATAGTATAGTTAAATACATTATTTGAAATAATACAGGCTACTAAATTAGATTAAGGAGTTTCTACGTTGGTTCAAAAATCTAACCCAGTAACAACTCTCGTTAATTGGTGGAAAACAAAAAGAGATAGTTATGAAGCCATACAAAGAATTGAAGCTAAACAACAAGCTGAAGAATACAGACAAAGAGTTGAAAAAGAAGCTTATTTTCTTTGGGAAGCTGATGGAAAACCTGAAGGTAAAGATGACTATTATTGGACATTAGCAATAGATAAAATAAAGGGTAATAATATTCCTAATTAGGGAATAGTTCCACATCCAAAATCTATGATTCGGATAATGCTAGATTTACAAAAATTTTTTCAAGCAACAGACCCCAGCAGGACTCTGGTTGTTGGGAGTCCTGAAGATCAAAAGTATTACATTAACTTTTCTTCGGTACGAGGCGGCGACATTATCGGAAAACTGAAAAATAAAATCACATTTTTCAAACCAGATGACCCTACCTGTTCTCTATTTACTGGGCATATTGGTTGTGGCAAATCTACAGAGTTATTGCGACTCAAGGCAGAACTAGAACAAGAAGACTTCCATGTAGTCTATTTTGAGTCTAGTGAAGACCTGGAAATGACCGATGTCGATATTGGCGATGTGTTGCTGGCGATCGCCTGTCGGGTGAGTCAAAGCCTTGACAAGATCAAAATTGGAGAACCCAGAGGGCTAAAGAAATTGCTACGGGGAGCTGCTCAACTGTTGAAAACTGAATTCGAGGTTTCCGAGGTTGAGATCGGTTTGCCAGAAGTTGAAGGCTTGCCAGAAGTGAGATTTGCTGCCAACAATCAAGGCGAGTTATCCCTCGCCTTTGGCATTGGCAAGATCGTAACTAAGGCAAAAAGTGACCCTAAGCTGCGTGAAAGGCTAAATCAATATCTTGCACCTCGAAAAATTGAACTCTTGGGTGCAATTAATCAGGAACTACTGGAACCAGCGATCGCTAAACTGAAAGAGAAGGGCAAAAAAGGTCTGGTGGTGATAGTGGATAACCTCGACCGAATAGATAATCGCCCGAAACCTTGGGGACGTTCACAACAGGAATACCTATTTGTCGATCAGGGTGAGTATCTGACTAGGCTGAATTGTCATCTGGTCTATACAATGCCCCTAGCATTGAAGTTCTCCAATGACTATGGAATGCTGACTCAGCGTTTTCTGGAAGACCCCAAGGTGTTGCCGATGGTTCCCGTGCAGTTACGGGATGGAAGTAAGCACGAACAGGGAATGGCGCTTCTGCGACAGATGGTTTTAGCGAGAGCTTTTCCCGATTTTGATGAACAAGAGCGTCTCAGCAAAGTACAAAATGTTTTCGATTCTCCTGAAACTCTAGACCGCCTGTGTAGTGTCAGCGGGGGTCATGTGCGAGACTTACTGAGGCTTCTGAATGAATGGATTATGGAGGAAGTAACCCTTCCCCTTTCTCGTCAAATTTTAGAGAAAGTAATCTGCAACCGTCGCTATGAAATGAGTATACCAATCTCTGATACTGAATGGGAATTGCTTCGTGAAGTCAGGCAAAGGAAAAAAGTCAGCGATGATGAAGGATACCAAAAACTGATCCGCAGTCGATTTGTGTTTGAATACCGCGATGGTGGAGAGCCTTGGTTTGATATCAATCCAATTTTGGCAGATGCGAAGGAGTTACAATCATGAGTGATCTACATCGCCCAGTCGCGCTCACTGCTAATAACGAGCGTTCGTTGAAAAACCTGGCTTGGGCAATTGAGGCTTGTCAGGGGCAGTTCAAGCTGATTTTCGCTCGTTGCAACTATGCCAGTCTACGGGAGCGGTTGGTGGAACGTTTGCAAGAACTTTGCTCAGTCAAAATTAGTATTCTCGTTCTCAAACAATCTGACCAGACTCTTTATGCCACGATTAAGGCCGCAGGAAAGGAAAAACAGCCAGTCGCCCTGATGGTTTTGGGTTTAGAATCCGTGCTAGACATTGATCGGATGCTGACTTCAGCCGATCAAGTGAGGGAGGAGTTTCGGAAAAATTTTCATTTTCCGTTGGTGTTGTGGGTCAACGATCAAGTCCAGAAAAAGCTGATGGAGTTTGCTCCTAATCTTGAGAGTTGGGGGACGAGTACAGAGTTTGCCATTGACTCTAAGGAGTTAACTGAGCTTATAAAACATGTAGCGGAGCAATTCTTTGCTGAGAATTTAAATCGAGAAGAGGCTCTAAAACTAGAAGCAGAAATAAAAGCTGCTCAAAAAGACTTACGGAATCAGGAACAAATCTTAGAGCCAGAACTAGAAGCAAATTTAGAATCCATACTCGGTTTTGCCAAAGATATCAATAACCAAAAAGAGACTGCTCTGGAGCATTATCAACGAGGCTTAGAGCTTTGGCGGCAAATTGGTAATTTGGAAAAACAAGGACAATTACTTGGGGATATTACTTTCTGTTACTACCTCAAAGCTTTACAGCATCAACAAAAAGACCATCCTGATTGGCAAATAATCCAGTATTATCTTCAGCAATCGCTTCAAGCTTTTGAACAAGCAAAACGACCAGATTTAGTTGCCAACTCGATTGCTAAATTTGGGCGAATTTTAAGACAAATACAGGATTGGGAACAACTCAAAACGCTAGCTGAGAAGGCTTTGGCATTTCATCAAACTAGAAATCGAGCGTTTGAAATAGCTCAAGATTATGGCTTTTTAGCTGAGGTCGCTCTGGCACAAGAGCAATGGATTGAGACAAAACAGTTAGCTCAAAAAGCTTTGTCAGTTTACTCTACGCTGACAAGCCATCCTAGATTGAATGAACAACATAGTCGGTGTCGGTTTATTATGGCGCGGACACAACAACACTTAAAGCAATATCAAGAGGCAATTATAAATTTAGAAGTTGCTGGACACATAGGTCATCCTCTGTACAATCGTCAGCTTTATCTTGATATTCTCCGCGATCTACAGAAGCTCTACTTTCAGAGCCGAGAATATCTTAAAGCCTTTGAAATCAAGCAAGAAAGACAATCCATCGAACAACAATACGGACTGCAAGCATTTATTGGTGCGAGCTCTATTAAGCCCAAAATTGTAAGAACTAACAATCTAGTTTCTCAAAATGAGAAAATCCAAGAAACTGTTGCCCCAGAAATTACCACCTCCAGTCGGAAGCAGTATCTGGAGACATTGATTGAGCGAATTAGTCGAAACGACTTCAAGCTGATCGTAATTCATGGACAATCAGGAGTCGGGAAAAGTTCGCTGGTGAATGCGGGGCTCATACCAGCTCTTGAGCAGAAAGTAATTAACGCTCAGGATTTTTTGCCTGTGGTAATGCGCGTTTACAGCGATTGGGTTGAGGAATTAGGGCGATCGCTAGCAAAGGAACTGAAGAATAAAGGAATCTGTTTATCCACACCTCTAAACTCAAAAACAGTTATTTTAGAACAATTGCAACAGAATGAAACCCGAAATTTGCGGACAGTGCTGATTTTCGATCAATTTGAGGAATTCTTCTTCGTTCACCCAAAAAAAACTCTGAGGCATCAAATTTATGATTTTTTGGGAGAATGTTTGAAAATTCTATCTTTAAAGGTGATTCTGTCCTTGAGGGAAGATTACCTGCATTATTTACTGAATTGCAATCGCCTACCTAGCATGGAGGTCATCGGCAATGATATCTTAAGTAAAAATGTTCTCTACCAAATAGAAAATTTTTCAACTACTGAAGCCAAATCGATTATTCAGCGATTAACAGAGTCTTCCAGTTTTTACCTGGAGCCTGCTTTGATTGATGAATTGGTGCAGAATCTAGCAGACGAACTAGAGGAAGTGAGTCCGATTGAGTTACAGCTAGTAGGAACACAACTGCAAACAGAGAAAATTACTACGCTGGATGAGTATCAAAAAAAAGGGTCAAAGGAGAAACTACTTGGGCGTTTTTTGGACGAAGCAGTTAAAAACTGTGGTCCTGAGAATGAAATTGCTGCTTGGCAAGTTTTGTACTTGCTAACAAATGAAAACAACACTCGTCCTTTTAAAACTCGCGCTGAGTTAGCAATGGGGTCAAAATTAGAAACTGACAAATTGGATTTAGTGTTAGAGGTTTTATTGGGTACAAAAGTGGTATTGCTGCGACCAGAAGTCCCCGATGATCGCTATCAGTTAATTCACGATTATCTAGTATACTCGATTCGCCAAAAGTGGTCAGAAATATCTGAGATCGAGAAATTCAACTCAACTTCTCAAACCTTGTTTCAACAGCACGATCAACTTGGAGCACTAATAGCTATTGTCAAGGCAGCTAAAAAATTAAAAGAGACTGAGATACTTGGCGATATCCAGATTCAGACAGTGGGTAAACTACAAGAGGTTGTCTATGCAATACAAGAGCGCAATCGTTTTGAGAGCCATAGTTTGGGTGTTTGGGGTGTAAGTTTCAGCCCCGACGGACAGATTCTTGCCTCTGCCAGTCAGGACTGCACTGTCAAACTTTGGACAAGAGATGGAACTTTGTTGAATACCCTCAAAGATCATAGTGATAGAGTCTTGAGTGTAAGTTTCAGCCCCAACGGACAGATTCTTGCCTCTGCCAGTGAGGATAGAACGATCAAAATCTGGAGTATCAAAGGTATTTTACTTAAAACTCTTGAAGGGCATAGTGAGAAAGTCTTGAGCGTAAAATTTAGTCCAGATGGACAAACCATTGCTTCATCAAGTTGGGATCATACTGTAAAACTTTGGAGAATGGACGGAACTTTATTTAAGACCCTTGAAGGGTATAGTGAACCTTTTTTTGATGTGAGTTTCAGTCCAGATGGACAAACCATTGCTTCATCAAGTTGGGATTATACTGTAAAACTTTGGAGAATGGATGGAACTTTATTTAAGACCCTTGAAGGGCATAGTAGTAGTGTTTTAAGCGTAAGTTTCAGCCCAGATGGACAAACCATTGCTTCATCAAGTTGGGACAAAACTATCAAACTCTGGAGGAGAAGTGACGGCAAATTGCTCAAAACTTTTCACGGACATAAATCTAAAGTTTGGAGCATCAGTTTCAGTCCCGATGGTCAGACTTTAGCCTCGGCTAGTTGGGACCACACAGTCAAACTCTGGAATTACTCAAATACTTCACGTACTGTTCTGAAAAAACATAACGACACTGTTATGAAAGTGAGTTTTAGCCCTGATGGACAGACTCTAGCCTTAGCTAGTTTGGATAAAACCATCACACTTTGGAAGTGCAACGGTAGTTTACTTAAAGTTTTCTCAGGGCATGATAATAAAGTATCGGACGTTCATTTCAGTCCTGACGGCAAGATATTGGCTTCAGCTAGTGAAGATCGTACTGTCAAATTCTGGCATCCTGATGGCACAATGTTCAAAACTTTCTCAGTCCATAAGGGTGGCATATTGAGTATCAGTTTTAGTCCCAATGGCAAAAACCTAGCTGTAGCTATTGAGGATGGCACAATCGAACTCTGGAGTCTTGACGGTAATCTACTTAAAACCTTCAGTGGGCATAGAGGTGATTTCTGGAATGTTGATTTTAGTCCTGACGGTCAGATACTGGCTTCAGCTAGTTGGGATAACACGGTTAAACTCTGGAGTCTTGAAGGTGAAACATCTAAGCCTAAGACCTTGCAAGGGCATGAAGCTCGTGTTTTATGCGTGAGTTTTAGTCCTGACGGTCAGATGCTAGCTTCAGCTGGCGAAGATAGCACTATCAAATTATGGAGTCTTGAAGGTGAGCTACTCCAGACCATAAGAGCGCATGATGCTTGTATCTCTAAGGTAAATTTTAGTCCTGATGGTCAGATACTAGCTTCAGCTAGTTGGGATAAAACGGTTAAACTCTGGAATCTTAACGGCAAATTGCTTGCAACCTTTGAGGGACACGATAATTGGGTTGTAGATGTTCAATTTAGTCCTGATGGCCAGACTATTGCCTCGGCAAGTGTAGATCGAAAAGTTATCCTGTGGAACTTGAAATTAGATGAACTGCTGGTACTTGCTTGTAATTGGCTGCGTGACTATCTAACAACTAGTACTAATATGAGTGAGAGTGATAGGCATATCTGCCACGGAATTAGCACTTGAAAGTAGAGATTAGTAGAGCGATCACGTACAAGTTCTCCATCATAGTAAGAACATCCTTCTGGACACCATTGTTACTCTGGTTTGAAATTGGGATTAGGTCTAAAGTCGATACAGTTTAATGTGTAAATGGCATGAATATTTAAATAAGAAATTTTTTGATGGCTATTGATCGCTTCTAAATTTTTGGCTAACCTGGAAGACTTAGATAAGATAATTAAGCATCAGACTAATTTTATTTACCTACCGTCAAGATGACCAAGGCGATCGCAACTCAACTAGAATCTCTAATTAATACCGACACGGAATTAATCGCCTTCAGTCCTATTAATGTTGCGTTGAGGCAAGAAACCCAACCTACAATTTTATATATTATCTCTCCAGTTATTTTCGAGAGTTGGTATTATTTTCTAAAATACTTTAACTTAGTAAATTTAAACCAAGCACTCTTCGCTTCACCAACCGATCGACCTTAAAAAATTTCTTCTAACTCTACGGTTAGTCCAGGCATTAACTCTTCTCCCGACAAAGTTTGTGGCTCAATAAGTACTTCTACTGTTTGTCCTAAACGATAGATTTCGACTCTTTTCTCATCGGGATAGATTAACCAACCTAAGTTTACTCCACACTCCATGTACTCCTGCATTTTGCTTTGTATATCCGATAAACGGTCGTTGGGAGACAAGAGTTCTAAAACAAAGTCGGGGGCAATAGGGGCAAATTTTCTTTGTTGTGTTCGCGACAGTTCTCGCCAACGAGAAATTTCAATCCAACTGACATCAGGAGAACGTTTGGCACTATTGGGTAAAGTAAATCCTGTAGAAGAATCGAACACTACCCCCAACTTTGTTTGTCGATTCCAAATACTAATTTGAGTTAATAAGTCTGCATTTTGTCTTCCGCTTTCACTTCCTGTCGGAGACATAACAATTAGCTCTCCTTTACTGGTTAGCTCGAACTTAGTATCGCGATTGTGAGCGCATAGCTGTGCGAATTGTTCGTCAGTGATAGGGTTTACTATGGCACTAAGATCGATGGTTTCAATCATAGAATTCTTTCCAACAGAAAGTATAAAGCACTTACTTCTATTTTAAAGTAATTTCCAGAGCGATCCGTAGGGTACGCGGTAGCGTAATCGCTTTTATAAGATATTACAAAGAGCGATCGCTTTTAACGAAGAATAATCAAAGGCATGAATATCCAATCTAATTTTCTTGTCGATTTCTACATCGTTAGAAATGCAGTATGGCGATAGAAAAAATCATAATAGCGATCGCCTTGGTCATAAAATATATTTTTGGCTAACCTTGAAGACTTCGATAAGATAATTAAGCATCAAGCTAATTTTATTTGCTTACCGTCAAGATGACCAAGGCGATCGCAACTCAACTAGAATCTCTAATTAATACCGACACGGAATTAATCGCCTTCAGTAAGGCTGCCTCTTATTGGCAAGATAAGATCGGCAAAACTGTTATTGATTCTACTGATTCGATTTATCTGATATTTCCTCAATCAATAAACAGTCTCGCCGACATAGTTAAGGAAGCGCATCAGCACAAATGGCGTATTTTAATCTGTGGTAATGGTAGTAAATTAGACTGGGGAGGCTTGACTAAAGATATTCAATTGGTAGTCAGTACCCAAAAATGTGCCAGCATAATTGAACATGCTGTAGGAGATTTAACTG
>JASJDR010000294.1 GCA_030065615.1 Xenococcus sp. MO_188.B8
AGAACTCTTTGCTTTGACCCCAACGAAGGTAATTTACTTTTAACATCAACTCGAGCTTTTCGTCTTATGGTTTTTTTCTCTAAATCAGCCTATTTTATTTTGATACAAAACTCCAGTTTTCAAACTGGACGGGGTTTAGGTTGTTTTTTCCAGAATATTGATCTAAAACTCCATAATATTGCCCAAGACAAAAATATCATTAGTTTTTACATATTAATCAACTCATTCTTTTTTTGCGATCGCCATAAAGGAACGTCGCCTTCTGGGTATTGAACGAGGTGTGATTTGGACAGAGTAACGACCATAATTCGCTCTTATTTCTCCAGGTTGGGTAACTGATGCATTCCACCCATAAGAAGCTAATAATTTTTCTGGTTTGTCTGTGCCAAAACGCCAATTTTTGCTAATTAATCCATTCTGATTTTGAGAGCCAATCTCCCACGACTTGACACTTATTAAATCTGCAGCCAAATAACTCCCTTTGACACTGAAATCAGAAATTGTCTGCAATAATGTATGGATATCTTTTTCATCCAGATACATTAATAAACCTTCCATCAACCAAACTGTAGGTTCTTTAGATTTATAGCCCTGATTTTTTAATAAATGCCCCCAAGGTTTTTGTAAATCTGCAGCGATCGCATGACGATGACATTTAGATGGAATATCCTCAAGAATTGCTTCTTTGCGAGACATAATTTCTGGTAAATCAATCTCGTATATACATATTTCAGGTGGGAAAGGTAGGCGATATGCCCTAGTATCATACCCCGCCCCTAGAATTACAATTTGACTTACCTCTGGGATTACCGATATCAGAAAATCATCGAAAAATTTAGTTCGCACTGCCACAAATTGGATGCGAAGGGTCATTGATTTCGGGTCTTTACCGTCTTGTTTTTCCCACTCATTCCTCAAAGACTGCATTTCCTCATAACCAACTAACTTCGCAGCAAAAGGATCTTTAAAAAGTCGGTCTGTCCTTTCCGATTCAATAGCACGTTTGGCTGCCATTACTACTGCGGTACGACAGACATCATTTTTGATTTCTGGTATTTTTGCGGCTTTTGCTGTCAGTTCGTTTTTCATAATTTACACTAGACAGAGCATCGAGCAAGTCCATCACCGTATCTTGACGAACATTATAACAACCATACAGCTCTTGACGGAGTCGAGTAAACTTCTCTATTGATTGACTTAATTTTTGAATTTTGAATTCTGCTTTTGGAGCGACAAAACATGCTATTCTCAGAAGTTATACCAATCTAATTAAGAAGCATGCCTGACGAAATAAATATAGGAATTTTGGTTGTTCATGGTATTGGCGATCAAAAACAGTTTGATTGTCTAAAAGGAGTCGCTCAAAGTATCGTTGATTCCTTACAATCAGAAATAAATAAGGGCTATGTTGAGGTATCTGTTGATATTAATCGTGCTGAAACTGGTACATTTCAATCACTTCATCCAGCATGGCAAGAGGGGGAAAAAGCTCCTATTAACGTTCGTATTAAACCTTCTGGCTACGAAAAAAACTACAATCTACATCTTAGAGAGGTATGGTGGGCCGATCTTGACCGACCTCAGCACTTGGGAAAGTTCATTAAATTTTGGTTTTGGGGATTAAGCCTTTGGGCAATCCCTCCCCAAGAGAACTATCCCATCCTTAATGATCCTGAGCAAGATCTAGAAAATCTTAAATGGGATACAAATAAAAAAAGTCAGCAAGGCTCTCGTTTAGTGGCTCGCTTTGAGTATTTTCTCATAGGATTATTTCTCACAATATGTCAGCCACTTCTCTTTATTTTAAGAACAGTCCTTCGTTTCCTAGATATTGATTTTCCACTGACCCTTATTGCTGATTATTTGGGGAAACTTCGCCTTTACCAACAGCCTAGGAATTCTGGAAAAGACTCGATCGAAGATATTAATTTCCCACCTCGCTTTTCCATCCAGCGTCGTATGATTAATGCTCTAGTGCGAATGGCTATCTCTGACTATGACCGTTGGTATGTTTGGTCTCATAGCCTTGGCTCTATAGTTGCTTACAATGCTTTTTCTATGCCAGAAGCAACTCTTTCTCACTATGTCTCTCATTCTATCTGGGAGGAGATTGAAACTTGGGATACAGATCATTCTGACAAACAGTTATTATTCGAAATTCTCAATACAAACACTCTAAGACCAAAACCTTATCGTCCGGTTTGGCAAAGAAAAAGAATTTCTCGAAAGTCTCTTTTTGATAAATGCGAAGGACTTCTTACTTACGGTTCTCCCTTCTGGCGAATTGCCGATCTCTGGCCTGATTTAGTAAAGCGGAATACACAAGCTGATTTTAAATCTGAGTTCAACTGGTATAACGTTCTTGACCCTAGTGATCCCGTAGCTACTAGAACAGCGGAATTATTTCGTGATGGTAGTGGTAATTCCCAACAAGGTAAAGATAAACGTCTCTATCCTAAAGATGTATTCTATAGAACACCACGCCCTTTTCTACTAGCACACACATCCTACCTATCAATCTCAACAAATACCTCTTTAATTAGTCAACTCTGGCTTTGGGTTTGTTACAAAAAGGAAATTATTGAAAATCCAAATAATCTATATGGATCTTTAAAACATTTTTGGCAGGAAGAATTGATAGATAACCGAAAGGAAAATTCGACAGATAATTCCGATAACATAAAAAAAATATATTACCTTCGTTATCATCAGCTTTGGCGCTTTATCTGGTGGTTGATTCTTATATTGGTGTCTTTATTTATTCTTGACAAAATATGGGTAGTATTAACTTGTATATTTCAAAATCTATCTACATTTTTTATCCCAAGTTTACAAAAGTTATCTACGCATTTTTATGATGACTCTTCTTTGACTTCATTAGCTCATTTTTTACAAACTTTTACTGCAGTACTAGTTTGTTTTACACCAATTATAGGGATTGGTTTACTAATATGGTTATTATTTAGATGTGTTAAATCTAACTTATTTCCTGTGATTGCTGTATGTTTTACGCCTTTTATAATTTTTTTAACGGGATATTGTGTAATTTATTTAGCGGATAACTATTTTTCTACCTTGGCTCAAATTTCCGATTTAGCAATTAAACTAATAGGTAATTTAACATTTTCAAAACTATTTTTGGGTTTTATAGTGTTTTTGATAGTTTTAGGTTTCATTTCCCAGTTTCTTAAAAAGCCTATCAAATCCTATATTCTAGAATATTTACAAGATCGTCCTAATCAACCGATCAATGAAAAAAAATTACAAAAGGAATTTAAAATTAGCCAGCATCCCATAAGCCGACTAATGAGAATACTAGTAATAAAACTAATGAGAATACTAGGGTTTCAAAGGAGAAAACTAGTAAAAAAACTCATGGTAATAATATGGGGTCAAGACGTAATACCGAAAATATTTAATACAACAACTGATGTTATTGAAAATGTCTTAATACAATTAGATAACGAGAAAAAGATAAAAAAAATACCAGAAGATAATCAATACTACTTTCCTTATTATACTTTTAGTTTTAATGACCAATATGACAAACTTAAAGTTACTAACTTTTTATTTGATTGTCTTAAAACAACTAACAATACTAGCTCCATTCGAGGTCTTCGAGATTTAGAGCGTTATACAATCAAAGAATTACGTTTTAACCCCAAGGAAAATCTTAAAAATAATGGAAACGAATATTTTCTTCCGGCTCCTTCTGAATTCCAAGAACTTACAAATCAAGACTCATACCCAGTTCATTTACTTAGATACAAAATCAACCAAGGTAAGATTACAGTTGATTTTAATACAGTTGATTTAAGTTGTTATAATTTTACATTTGTTAATTATAAAAGAGCTGATGTAGTTCTTAAAATTGTTAACCTTTTATGTGCATTAAGACAAAATAATAACGATGCTGGCGGCATTCGAAGCTTTCCAGATTTAGAGCATTATATAATCGAACAATTACGTTTTAAACCCAAGGAAAATCGTAGAAATAATGACGTAAATAACGGATATTTTCTTCCCGCTCCTCCTGAATTGGAAGAGCGAAACCTACTTACATATACAATCAACGAAAATAATATTCAAGTTGATTTTAGTACGTTAGTTGATTTAAGTTGAAATAGATGGTAAAAAATGCGGTAAGATTTAACATTTTCCTATCATTTTAGCCATACTTAATGACAACCTAATTATTCTCTAATTTCTGAGCGAAGTCATTAGCGAATTCCTTACGCTGTTCTAGTGTTTCTAGTTTCTTGCCGTCGTATGCGCGTTTAAAAGCATGATCGAATTCGTCAGCATAATTTGCAAACTTTTCTCTGGCTCTGAGTCGCTCTTTTTCTTCTAATAATCTTTGATCGTAGATTGCAATCGCAGCTACATTAGCGAGTTCCTCAATAAACTGTTTCTCATTATCAGAAAATTCATAAGGTCGTCGGTAGTTAATAACCATGACTCCTTCGACATCTTTTTTTCTATATTTGCTCCTGAGAAGGATGACATAGGTAGACTTGATATATTCATCCTCAAGCTTTATATATTTTTTATCTATTGATACAGGATTATCTGGAGTATTTTGGATATGTTCATCTAACAAATTAGATTTGATAAGTTCATCTAATTCATTAGATACTTGCTCTTTATTTTTCAGTTTTCCAGCTATAACTCGTTCGCAAGGAAATACTTCTTGATCATTGTCAGTATCGATGTATTCGTAAATCATCACAATATCTGTTGCTAGAATATTTAAGGTATTCCAAGCGATATAGTGTAATAGCTCCTTCTTATCTAAATTTCTGACAATAGAATCAACCCCTGTTTTCAACGCCAACAGTTGACTATACTGCTCCTTGCTATTCTGAAAAGTTATTATTTCTTGGATTAAATTAAGCCCTCGACCAAGAAACTGATTAACCTTGTCAAGTAGTTTATCTTCAAATGAGTTTTCATTCTTAAAATAGAGAATCAATAGATACTGAAAGTCTTTATCATTTCCTTCCTCATGAATTAGGGGGAAAACTAGCATTTCTTTAATTTCTGATACATGTACTGTCTGATCGGCTTCGTCTAGAGCTTTTACATATTTCCATTTTTTGTTTTCAATCACCTCTTTTACATGAGTATCTTCTCCAAGTAAAAGTGGGTAATTACTGAAATCAGACCAAGCAATAGACCCCGAAGAAAACTGGTAAGTATAAGGAATATGATTCTCTTTTACTTCCAAAGGTCGTTGGTTAATTTTGCCTTTCTTAATTTCGTGAATATAGAGATCTTGTATAGGCTTGATATTAAAAAACAAACTACTTGTGTCAGCATTCACTAGTTTTTTAATAATAGAAGCAAGCTTTTCTACTGCAGAAGAAAATACATATTGGTAAATTTTTAGCTTCTTACTAGCAAACTGCTTACCAACAAGTTTAATCAGGTCTTGTGCTTCGCTAATCTCGATCTTCTTTGAAGGATACTTACGGCCAACTTCTACCGTGCCAACAACTTCAATCAATGTCTTATTTTCTTCACGGTTTAGACCAGATAAATCAACTTCAATAATTTTATGGTAACCATGTTCTTTATGGGTTTCTCGAGAAACAAATTTACACTTGTCAAACCAATCAGGGATTAGTTCCCCCTTTTCATCTTTAATTAGCAAGATAGGCGTGAAGATACGAACCATAGACTCATGGCTAAACTGTCGATAAACCCCGCGATCAAATCGTTTATCATCCCCTGCAATTATCTCAGTCCGACAAGTTTGGGCAATATCTGCTTGGATATCTCGTAAATCTTCGTCTCTTTCTAAATAGTGTCTCGACAGACCAACCCATTCTGCTCCAAATACTGATTCGATAATCTTTTGTTCCTGACGAATTAACTGTATAGCAGCAAAATCAAAGTTCAGTTCATTCTCAATTTTGTCACAAACATCATTAAGTCCTAATGTCCCAGGAATAAGTTCTGATAAAATACTATTAAGTTCTGATAAGATACTATCCAAATTGGCATTCATTTGTACACTCCTAAAAGGAATCTCTGCTGTGTATGAGCCTATAGCTACAGGTTCTTGGGATAGGAAGACAAAACCGACTGATGAACTACTCGAAAAGGCGAAGCTCGATGACCCCAGCAGGAGGACAAGACCTATACCCAACGATACCAAAAACTGAACCAGAAGAACAGGGCACCTCGAAAAATTCAAGTAAGCTGTCCTGCTGCTTCGCCGATAATCGCTAGATTATACAAAACTGCTTTCACCGTTTTGGGATCTTGCTCAAAAGCCCCTGACGGGTAATTCAAAATTCAAAATTCAAAACTAAATTAATTTCCCCGAACAAGAAGATTAGAAACTAATCATAGCAAGACTTTTAGTCTATTCTGTTGATTTTTTAGTTTCTGAAGAGTCGGTAAAAGACATTCCTGCGATAAAAGATTCAATCTCTGCAGTAATTTCCAAAATGTCTTGAATCCGTCTTGGTAAGTTTCTAGAAGGCACGTATAGCCTCCTGTAAAACTATCTCGCGTAAATCTTCTTTGAGAGAATCAGGTGTTCCCAAATCTACTTTACAACCTAAAATTGTCTCTAAATATCGCTGCAATCTGACAAATGTAAATAATCCAACAGTTTGCTCAAACTCTACTAGCAAATCTACATCACTCTCGGCATTGGCTTCATCCCGCGCAACTGAACCAAATATCAGTAGAGATTTCACCTTAAATTTTTTTAGAGAAAGTTTATAGGTGTTTAACAATGCTATAACATCATCTCTCTTGCGGGATTGTTTACTATTTTTGAGATTCATATATGAATATTTGCCCTGTGAACGACAAAGTAATGCTAGGTTATTCAGACTGATTACTAGATCGAGATGTTCTTCTCTCAGTAGTTTTTTTTCTGAGTTCTAAAGCTTGTATTTATCTTATTTTGCGATCGCTCTAAATCCATTCTAAATTTATGAATTAGCTCGTATTCAATTTTCAATTGATAAAGCAATCTTTCCAGTCATGGAACCTTGTTCTAAAGTTTTATGAGCGATCGCAGCTTCGGCAAGGGGAAAACTATGTTGGAGATGGATCTTGAGTTTTTGCTCATCAATCCAAGTTGCACATTGACGTAGTATTTCCCCCTGATATCTTTGAAATTCAACTAATCCTTTTAACATAGGAGTTAGCATCAATTCTAAACCAATACGTAAATTCCTTTGACGAGCTACTTTTAAGTTTCCTAAATCAGAATTTGGTTCGAGGATCGTTACCAAATCGCCGTATATTTTTACAGCATTACAAGTATCAAAAAAAACTTTACCCCCGATAGTATCGAAAGCGATATCAACTCCTTTGCCATTAGTCCAGTTTAATACTGCTTCCACAAAATTAGTCTGCCGATACAAAATTGGCTTGTCTGCACCTAAATTTAAGACCAATCTTTCCTTATCAGGAGAACTGACGGTAGTAGCTACCTGAGCGCCCTTGATTTTAGCAAGCTGAATTGCCGCATGACCGACACCTCCTGCACCACCATGAACCAAAACAGTGTTTCCTGCTTGCAGTCTTCCTCGATCATATAGGGCTTCCCAAGCGGTAATTAAAACTAAAGGCGCAGCCGCAGCTTCTTCAAAAGAAAGCGATTTGGGTTTAAAAGCAACAAAATGTTCTTCCACTACCGCATATTCGGCATAGTTCCCCGTCCCTTTTTTTCCTAAGCCTCCAGCACAAAAATATACTTCATCTCCTGGCTGAAATTGCTGTACTTGATTACCTACTGCCTCAACAATTCCCGCTCCATCACAGCCCAAAATAGCTGGCATTTCGTCAGGATAAAAAGTCCCTCGACTACGAATTTTGATATCAATGGGGTTAATTCCTGCTGCTCGAAGTTTAACTAGAATTTGCTTGGGTTGAGTAATTTGAGGAGGAGGAACATCTTGTAATTCTAGAACTTCTGGAGTTCCTGGTTTCCTCATAATGATCGCTTTCATAATTGCTCAAACAGGTAACAGCTCAATTACCATTATTTCACCTAAGAGAGCGTGTTTGATAATTGATAACTAGGTAGACACTGGGGTTGGAGAACTGTAAGTTAAACGTCTTAACATAAGATTTATCATGACGATATAAATCATAGTTTCACTGGTAGTTGGCAAATATTCA